>DLUO01000202.1:0-290 GCA_003444595.1 Bacillota bacterium | reverse complement strand
AATCTCCCCACTGCCGCGGGGAGAGGGATTTGTGTTCGAAGATAAAATTGTGGGCGGCGTTGTTCCCCGTCAGTATATTCCGGCTGTGGAAAAAGGCGTGCTGGAAGCCATGGAAGAGGGGAACCTGGCCAAGTACCCGGTAGTGGATATAAAAGTGTCCCTTTACGACGGTTCATACCACACGGTAGACTCTTCGGAAATGGCCTTTAAAATTGCCGCTTCCATGGCCTTGCGCGGCGCCATAGACCAGGCTGACCCAGTGCTGCTGGAGCCGATTATGGATGTAGAGG
>DLUO01000138.1 GCA_003444595.1 Bacillota bacterium | reverse complement strand
CGCCGGCAGGCGCATATTTTAAAGCAAGGGCAGGAAAAGGTATGAAAACAAAAGATCTTCTGCTGCATGTCTGCTGTGGACCCTGTAGCATTTATAGTTGGCAGGAGCTGGAGAAAGACGGCTTTAATCTTCGTGGTTACTTTTTTAACCCCAACATTCATCCTTACAGGGAATTCATTAGGCGACTGGAGGCGCTCCGTTCGCTGGCCTCTCAGGAAGGAAGGGAGATTATTATTGATCAGGGCTACCCGATGGAAGAGTACCTCCGTATGGTAGTCAACCATGAAGAGGAGCGCTGCCCGCTATGCTACCGGATGCGCCTGGAAGAGACAGCTCGCAAAGCCCGGGAACAAGGGATCGAGAACATTTCCACGACCTTGCTTATCAGCCCTTACCAGAAACATGACCTGCTTAAAGACCTGGGGGAAAAGATTGCCGAGGAGTATGGTTTGCACTTTGTTTATAAAGACCTGCGGCCGGGTTTCCGGGAAAGCATGGCCCGGGCCAGGCAGAAAGGGCTTTATATGCAGGGATACTGCGGTTGCATTTACAGCGAAAAAGAACGTTACAGCGCCGGAAAACGGAAAACCAAGCGCCGGCCTGACGATATCTAAAAGGCGAGGTGACTTTTTTGTTTACTCCGGATCAGATTGGAAAAATACTGCTGGGTATTGGCGGGATTATTGCCCTGGTGGGTGTGGTTTTTCTTTTAGGGGACCGTATCGGGCTGGGGCGGCTTCCCGGCGACATCATAATACGCAGGGAAAACCTGACCATATATTTTCCCATTACCACAATGATCATTATTAGCATTATCCTAACTCTGATCTTTAGCCTGTTTCGCCGCTAGGCAGTAACGGCAACTAAACTGTAAGGGCAAAATGTGCGCTAAGGTATGACTTCCAACTAATTTTAACGAGGTGCCGTGATGATAAATTTTCAACGTGGTCAACCAAAGAAATGTGTATCCCTTTTATTAATATTAGCCTTTATTTTGCCGCATTTCTTTGCCGGGGTAACGGTTTCATCTGCCGCCCCTCCCGAGGTAAAAGTGGGAATAAGCCTTTTGCACAGCTATGTGGAGCTTTCCTTTGACAGCGGATATTGCCTGATAAACATGGCCGAGGGTTCACCGCTACCCCTGGCCGAAGGAAGATACAGGCTGGTTGCTATAAATGGAAATATTCAAGTGCAGGACAGGCAGGGTAACAACCGGGGCGTTTTTAGCGGGCCGCTGTACCTTAAGCCTCTGTCGTCACAGCCGGCTGAACAGTTTTTCCAGCTCCACAATGCGCGCTCCGGCCTGGAATACCGTGGAACGCTGGAAATATTCCTGGAGGGGAACAGCCTGAAGGCGGTAAACATACTGGATCTGGAATCCTATCTCCGGGGTGTTCTGCCCCGTGAAATCTCCTCCTCATGGGGGAATTACGGAGGCATGGAGGCGCTAAAAGCCCAGGCTGTCGCCAGCAGGACCTATACCCTTTACTACCAAAGCCGGCCGCGACACCCCCGCTTTCAACTTTGCGATATGAAGCACTGCCAGCAGTACGGCGGGAAAAGCTGCGAGACGGAGAACACCGACAGGGCTTTACGCGAGACGAGGGGAGAAATATTGACCTATAACGGTGTGCCTATATCCGCATATTATCATGCCTCCAACGGCGGGTTTACAGAAGTTCCCCAGAATGTGTGGACAGGCTCCTATCCGTACTATGATTCTGTGGCGGATCCCTATGACGATCCGAACAATCCGCTGGGGCTTAGCAATTTTGTCAAGCACCGCTACGCCGATTGGAAAAAGGATGTGCCCCTCCATTCGGTGGGGGCGCTGCTGGCCGGCAGCGGGTTTAAAAGCCCCGGAACAGTCGAGCAGGTGGATATTGCCGCTGTTTCTCCCAGCGGAAGGGTACAGGAGCTATATATCCGGGGTGCGGGGGGAAATACCGTTTCCTTGTTAAAGGAGGAGTCCCGTAACGTTTTCGACTTAGCCAGCCTGCTTTATACAATTCGCAGCGAAGCGGAGCCCCGCGTCTGGATAGCCTCCTGTGCCAACGGGGTGGAAAGCAAAGCATGCTTCCCGGAGCTGGAAGGGAAATGGGCGTTAAGTGGGCATACTAGGAAAAGAATGCTTATCGGGGAAACTTTTTCCGTCCTGGGAGAAGGGGTAAAAAACGCCGTGCCTTACGCATCTTTGATCTTTGAAGGTCACGGTTCGGGACACGGGGTTGGCCTTAGTCAAAATGGTGCCTACAATCGTTCCCGGGTTGGACAGGAATACAAAGAGATCCTTTCCTTTTATTATCCAGGGACCGTGATTGAAACTAACTACTAAAGGTGAAAATGCAGACCAAGGGCAAAATCAAAACAGAAAATTTCTCTTATTACCTGCCACCAGAGCTGATTGCGCAGGAGCCCCTGAAGGAACGTGACAGTTCGAGGTTGATGGTCCTCAGGCGGGACAGCGGCCAAATCGAAGACAGCAGCTTTAAAAAGCTCGGCTCGTACCTGGAAAAGGGTGACCTGCTGGTATTGAATAACACGCGCGTCATTCCTGCCCGTCTCCTGGGTCACAGGAAAGACAGCGGCGGCCGTGTGGAACTGCTGCTGTTGCGGCGGTTGACAGAAGAAAAATGGGAAGCATTGTGTTCTCCAGGTAAAAGAGTCAGGCCGGGAGTTGTGCTTTCTTTCGGCGATGGGCGGCTGGAGGCCGAGGTCCTGCAAAAAACAGCAGCCGGCGGCAGAATAGTAGCTTTCCGGGCAGAGCAGCCCCTAGAAAATCTTCTGTACGAACTGGGCCGCATCCCCCTGCCCCCGTATATTAAAAAACACCTGGAAAACGGGGAGCGCTACCAGACCGTATATGCCAGGAAGGAGGGTTCCGCCGCCGCACCTACTGCAGGCCTCCACTTTACACCGGCCATCTTTGAGGAGCTGAAAAACAGGGGTATTGATTGGGCCTACCTCACGCTGCATATCGGGTTGGGTACCTTCAGACCCATAAAAGATGAATATGTCGAGGATCATATTATGCATAGCGAATCTTTTGAGCTTCCTGCATCTACCGCCCACAAGATCAACACGACCAGGGAAAATGGGGGCCGGATTATAGCTGTGGGAACAAGTTGCTGCCGAGTGCTGGAGACAATGGCCAATAACCGGGGAGGGGTCAGTGAAGGCCGTGGCGAAACGGATCTTTTTATTTACCCGGGCTATACTTTCCGGGTGGTCGATGCCCTGATAACAAATTTTCACCTGCCCCGCTCCACCTTGCTGCTGCTGGTAAGCGCTTTTGCCGGAAAAGAAAAAATTCTTACGGCTTATCAAAAAGCAATAGAGCTGAGATATCGTTTTTACAGCTTTGGAGATGCCATGCTAATTACCTAAA
>DLUO01000197.1:3131-6272 GCA_003444595.1 Bacillota bacterium | reverse complement strand
GGGCAGTTTGTGGCTTCTCTTCGGGTGTTTGTACGTTTGGATTTACTACGTAGCGCGCGTGGAGAATATTTACTATAATGCCAAATGTTACACCTTGTTCTGGAATCTATACGCCTATACGTCCGCTCTCGTCTTGCTGCTGCTTTCCTTCTGGCTCTATAAAAGGTTTCCGGTGTGGCTGATTAATGGGCTGATGCACCTCGGTGCCAGTTCATTCGGTATCTATCTTTTCCACATGCTTGTCCTACGTTTTTACCGCAAATTTGATTTCAGCGGCATACCCTGGCTTTATCATATCTCCGTGCCTGGTGGTTTTCTCTGCGCGCTGCTCATTTCCTGGATTGTAGTGATAATAGTGAGCAGATATTTTCCTTGTGCATGGACGATCTTCGGACGAAGTCCGAAACAGTTCCCCTACAAATATGATCGATCACCTTACAACAGTAAAAGATTAACAGAAAAAAGCTAAAGGCATTTTTATGGAACCGCACAGCGGTTATATCCGTCTAATTAATGTAAATTAATGGACGGGGAGGAAAAATTAATGAGAGCCACAGGCATGCTCCGGCGTATTGACAACCTGGGAAGAGTAGCAGTACCTAAAGAATTAAGACGCAGTCTATGTATCAGTGAAGGTGAGCCGGTCGAAATATTTATCGAAAAAGAAGAAGTGGTATTGAAAAAGTATTCCCCTGTCTTGGAAATGAAAAAAATAGTAACGGAGTTCGTCCATGTCGTGCATGACATTCTCTCAGGAAACGTTTTTGTTACAGATCGGGATCAGGTAGTAGCTTCTTCAGAATCGGCTCAGATCGGAGAAAAAATTGACTGCACTATAGAAAAAGTTCTGGAGGGAGAAGCTATCATCGAGAGCCATCTGGCTATTTTCCCGATCCGTTCCGAGGGCTTTATCCTGGGCACTGTCGGATTGAGACGTAAGGATATCGACGCAACTGCTTTAAAAGTAATCAAAATGACAGCCAGTATCATCGGTAAGCAACTGGACTCAGCGAGTTGAGAGTTTACCGCTATTGAGCTGTTTTTTAATACAAGAAGACTCATAATTCTATGTTTTTTATTATGAATAATATCGCCGGGAGAGGGTAAAATGGGAAAAGATTGTAATCGCTAAGCCCAAAAAGAAGGTGAAAAATATGAAAATAGCAGGGGTTATGGATAAACTGGCAGATAAGGGAAAAACGACGGAAAAAGAGCAATACGAGATCTCAGCTGCAGAGGCAGGTAATATGTGGAACAAGCTGGCGGCCAGGTACGATTTGCTGGAAAGCTTAATGCTCTTGATGAACTTTGTCAAAGATGAGGATTTGCGGAAGGAAATGCAAAATCTTCTCAAGAAAATAAAACAGCAGGTAGTCAAACTGGAGAAGGTAATGGCCGAACACGCGGTTTCCTTACCTCCGCGGCCTCCTTCGGAAATAAAGATTACAGAAGACATAGAGTCATTAACGGACAGGTATATCTTTACGCGGATGTATTACAGCGTCAAGCGTTTCCTGCCGGTACATATAGTGGCTTTTCAGCAGAGCACTTCTCCGGAGTTGCGGGAGATGTTTAAAAGCTTTTTACTGGAAGAAATGGAGCTATTCGAGAGCTTTGAAAATTTAGGTTTAAGGAAAAACTGGCTGCAATCTCAACCGGAGTATAAAACTGAGAAAACCGGTGCGGGAGAAATACCCACGATCATGGAAATCGCCCAGCTATGGAGCAAGATCACCGGCAGGTATGAGACGATTGAATTTACCAATTATACCGCCAATCTGGCCAGAGATCCTGATTTAAAGGCAGCAATCGCTATTGGCAGGAAAACGCTCCTGAGACAAATCTCCGAACTGGAAAAGTTAATGCAACAGTTTGCGGCACCTTTGCCTGCAAAGCCCCCTGAAGCGGAAAGTACACTAAGGCCGCTGGACGCCGTATCGGACAGGTTTATTTACAGGCAAATTCTCAGGGGCGTTCAATCCTTCCTGCCGGTGCATATGGTGGCTTTCCAGCATAGTACCACTCCTGCCCTGCGGAAAAAGCTTAAGCAGCTGCTGACTGAGGAGATAGCCATCTACGATAACCTTTTCACCTACGGGCAGCTAAAAGGCTGGGTGTATAAGCCGCCCTCGTTCAAGGGATAGGCTATTATGGATGTCAGCAGCCGCCCTCTGACTACGGATGGGAATTGGCCGGAAACCAGAGTAGAAATATAGATTATTCTGAGCGTAAATTGGAGCTCCGTCAACAGGAAAACGGTACTCCCTTTTCTTTAACTGTGTATCTAATGATCGCAGAAATGAGTTCAAAGAATAGAAAAGAATTACTGGATTTTGATTGGATGAAGTAGGAAATAAAGAGCTGGGAGACAGTTGTCTCCCAGCTCTTTAAGTTATCGATATTATCCTCTTCGGCAAACATTTGCCCTCACTATTCTTCTTACCCTTTTTCCTTACAACAAAACTTGTAACATTTGTTAATACTTTTGTAAAAAATGTTAATGATCCGGTAAAAGTCATTTAATAATCCTCTAGTATCATTAGTTAGAAAAGGAGGTTTTGCCAATGAAAGCAACGGGTATTGTTCGCAGAATTGACAACCTGGGACGGTTAGTAATCCCCAAGGAGGTTAGGAAGACCCTGCATATTCGCCAGGGTGATTCTTTGGAGATTTTTGTAGATCGCGAAGGAGAGGTTATTCTAAAGAAGTACTCTCATATCAGGGAGTTGGGCGATTTTGCCCAAGAATATGCTGATTCCCTGTACGAAGCCATCGGCCATATTACCTGTATTGCCGATCGGGAGCGCATTATTGCTGTTTCGGGAGGTTCAAAAAAAGATTTTCTTAATAAACGTATTGGTACCGATGTGATAAAGGCAATGGATGAAAGAAAGGCGGTGCTCGTTACTCAACCCGGCCGGGATTTTTACTATTCAATTTTTCCGGCAGAAGAAGGGAGTGTCTTCCTGGCGGGGGTCATCGCCCCCATCCTGGTGGAAGGCGATCCAATCGGGGCAGTGATCATGGCCACCAGGGATACAAATGTCCCCTTTGGAGAGCTGGAGTTGAAGTCAGCGGTAACCGCCGCCTCTTTTTTGGCTAAACAGATGGAACAGTAAAAGGAACTAAAGGAGGGATAGC
>DLUO01000197.1:0-2907 GCA_003444595.1 Bacillota bacterium | reverse complement strand
GCTTACGATCGCTACTGAAAGTGATGGCGACATTGTCCTGGGGGTCACCGACGAAAGTAAAATTCTTATCGGCGGCTCTCCTTCCAACCTGGAAGAGCTGGCTGATAAAATTGATTCCGAGGCGTATGTGGAGTATAACAGCGTAGCGAAAACTGTGACGGAAGTTAATATCAAGGAATAGTAGAGAATTTACCTGGATTTTGAATGGATGGAGCGGGAAAAGAAAGAGCTGGGAGGCAGTTGCCTCCCGGCTCTTTGAGATCTAATGGAAAATATTAGAAGTTTCCAGGCGTCTACAAATATGGTAATATAAAACTAAAGTGCGGAGGAGGGAAATAATGCCGTTTTTGGGAAAGGTTCTGGTAGTTGACGACGATCAAAATGTACTGGAACTGGTCAAGCTGTACGGTGAAAGGGAAGGTTTTGATGTCATTGTAGTTAACAACGGCGATCAGGTACTGTCTGTATTTGATCGGGAAAATCCCGATGTGGTAATACTTGATATTATGCTGCCCGGCAAGGATGGCCTTACTCTTTGTCGCAGTTTAAGGGCCATACGCATGACCCCTATTATTATGCTTACAGCCAAGGGAGAAGAAGCGGATCGCGTCCTGGGGCTGGAAATGGGAGCCGATGACTACGTTTCCAAACCTTTCAGCCCCAGAGAGCTGATCGCCAGGATAAAGGCGGTACTGCGGCGGACTCAGCCGGTTGATGCGGTGGCGAACTGGAAGTTGAAATACCCGGGGCTGGAAATCCAGGCTGATACCAGAAAGGTTTTGGTTGCCGGCAAGGAAATAGAGGTCACTCCCAGAGAATTCGATCTGCTCTATTACCTGGCCCAGAATCCCCGGCGGGTTTTTACCAGAGACAGACTGCTGGCGGCCGTCTGGGGATATGATTACTTCGGCGATCAGCGTACCGTTGATGTTCATATTCGCAGGCTGAGGACAAAGCTGGCGCTTTTGCCCCATGAATACTTGACAACTGTCTGGGGTGTAGGATACCAGTTCACTCCTCCGGTCAAGGGGGGAGAGACTACTTCGTGAAAGCCAATCTCCAGCAGGTCAGGGAAAGACTTCAGCCCGCACTTCGTTTCGTTCATGGCTTCTGGCTTACGGGCAGGCGCTTGCTGAGCGAACAATTTAACAAAAATATTTACACCAGAATACTGTTCACAAATGTAACGGCTTTTGTTGTCGGCCTTATTGCCCTGATCATGTTTTCCAGCTTTGTAGTAAAGCAGATAACCTATGAACAGGTCCAACAGGAGTTGTCACGCAAAGCGAGGCGGGTAAATTTTGCCTTAACGCAACAGATGGACCAGGTATGGGGAACGGCATCTGAAGAGCAGACAGGTGAATCGTCCCAGGGCAGGCAAGGCTTGTTAAAATTTCTCTCCGATATTTTTGATGTCAGGATTATGATCTTTGACAGGGATGGAAACATTACGGGCACCTCCGAGGAGCAAGAGATCGTTCCTGGCAGCAAGATAGAGGAAAAATTTTTCAAGCTGCTCGCCAGGGGTGAAACTACCGTTACCCGGGCATTGGACAGGGAAACAGGCCGGCTTATTTTTGTCGCCGTCGTCCCCATGGGCAACAGCAAAGATGCTGTTGAAAACGGCATCTTGCTGGAAACAAGGCCCTCCAATCTTGACCTTTCTTTAAACAAAATGCGTTTGTATCAGCTTGTCGGGGGAATGGTCATACTGGTGGTTCTGATTATTGTTTCCGTTTACCTGGCCACGCATATCTCCCGGCCGATTTCCCGTCTGGCTGCAACGGTGGGGGAGATTAGCCGGGGAAGTGAAGTTTTAAGCATTGAAGACCAGCCTCTCGATGAGATTAATGTCCTGGCTGCCCAGATAAATAAGCTGGCGCTGAGAATGCAAAGAATACAGGCTGAAAGCAGCAGGATGGAAGAAGATAGATCCCGGCTGTTTGCGGAAATCTCCCATGAGTTGCGTACCCCGCTGACGGCTGTTCAGGGCTTTGTCGAGGCTATTCGCGATGGCATGGTTCAGGACGAGGCTCTACTGGAGAGATATTTAGATACTATTTACACGCAAACGCTTCATATCACCAGGCTGGTAGATGACATACTGGCATTAAGCCGCCTGGAGAGCGGTACAATCGCCGTAGAAAAATTGCCCGTGGACTTGAGCGCCCTGGCCGAGGGGATAGCCGTTGCCATGGAAGGCCTGGCCCGCAGCAAGGGCAACTCGATCCTCTTGGAGAAAAAAGCAGAAAAGGCTATCGTCATCGGAGATGTTGACCGGATGGAGCAGATTATCAGAAACCTGGTCAAGAACGCTATCTGGGCTACAGAAAACGGCTTCATCAGGATTGGCGTGGAGGAGAGGCAAGGTGAAGTTTTGCTGACTATTGAGGACAACGGTGTCGGCATACCACCGGATGAACTGCCGCACATTTGGGACAGGTTTTACCGGGTAGAAAACCAGCGTGGCGGTCAGGTTCAGGAAAAAGGTACCGGTCTCGGGCTGGTGATTGTAAAGAAACTGATCCAGTTGCAGGGCGGCAGGATAGATGTGGTTAGCCAGTTGGGGAAAGGAACGGCTTTTACCATCAGTTTCCCATCGTATACTGAAAATAGGCAGGCGGGCTTCTGAAGCATTAAACATGAAAAAGGGCATCTTAAAAAGTATTTGGGGCGGCCATGTGTCATGGCCGCCCTCCTGGAGCTATTTATTTTACAAAGATATGATTGCCAATTTTTGTAAGATAAGTCCTGCTACGAATCCAGCGGTTAAACGATTTCGCAGGGTTGAAGAAGGATAAAGCCCCGCCGGTGGGGTCTTCCCCCTCCAGCGCCGCTTCAACCGCTCTGTAGGCATCTTCATTTGCCGGCCGCCGTATTTCCCCGTTGCGCACCGGGCAATACTGG
>DLUO01000058.1 GCA_003444595.1 Bacillota bacterium | reverse complement strand
TTCACCAGCCGCGGCTCAACCAGGTAACCTCCGTTGGCGATAATCGAGGTCAGGCGGGCGACCTGCAGAGGTGTGGCTTCCACCTGCCCCTGGCCGATTGCCGCCAGAGCCAGATCGCCCAGAAAGGTCATCTCCTCCGGCAGGGGCAGCATCCCTCCGGCCTCTCCTCCCTGTTCCGCATTGCCCAGCGGGATACCTGTCTCTTTTCCCAGGCCCATGGCCGCGGCATAGCTGTAAATTGTTTCTTTCCCCAGTTCCAGGGCCAGTTCGATAAAGACGGAGTTGCAGGAATGGGCAAAAGCCTGGGCCAGGGTCACCTCCCCGTGAGGGCCGTGCGGGCAGTTAAAAACTTTTTCACCAACCTGGATGAAGCCGGGGCAGTAGTACCTTTTGCCCAACCAGGTTTTCCCCGTCTCCAGGGCGGCAGCGGCGACAACAATTTTGAAGACGGACCCCGGAGGATAGCTCAAGATGGCACGGTTAATGAAGGGCTGGGCCTCCAAAAGATCCCCGTACTCTTCTTCACCACTTAAATAGCGGTGAAGATCCACCTGCAAGTAGTTGGGTCTGCTGGCCATAGCCAGAATATCGCCGCTGTGGGGATCCATGACCACCACGCCTCCCCTGGCGATCCGGGTGTCCATGATTTCTTCAACTTTTTTCTGGATGTTGGCGTCGATGGTCAAAATGAGGTTATAGGGGCGGTGCGCTTCTTTGCTTTCCCAGAGCCTGTAGCCCAGTCCCCGGACAAGGTTATTTTTGTTGTCAATTATGGCCGCCAGCGTTGTCGGGGATGGCCCGGCCAGCTCGCGGTTGAAGACAAGCTCAAGCCCTACTTTCCCTTTTCCGTCGGCGGTTCCGACGTGGCCGGTGACATGGGTGGCCAGGGCTTCCGGTCCGTAACGGCTCCGCGCCTTTGTTACCACAAGGCCGGGTAAGGGAAGGTTATTAAAGAACTCCTCTTCCCAAGGCTCCACGCCGTGCAGGGCAATAAACGGGGCCCCGGCGGTAGCGGCCTGCGGCACGAAGCCGGCAATTATCTTTATCGCATCTTCGTCGCCCTTTCCCAACAGGGAAGGAAACACTGCCAGGACTTTCTCCTCTTTGCCCCCGAGCAGGGAAATGCCGTTACGGTCCAGTATATCGCCGCGATTGTGGTTAAGGATAACGGTCTGGGCGCGCTGCCTTACCGCTTCTGCGGTCAGTTTGCCGCCTTTAAAAAGCTGGATATAGCCTAGCCGGAGAAAAAGCAGAAGGATGAGGAAAGAGCAAAAGAAGGCCAGGGAAAGAATTCTCTGCTGCCGTTTCAGTCGCTGCATAAAGGCTACGATCTCCTTTTTGCAGCTATTCTGTACTGATCCAGGCCTAAATATACGCCAGAAACAGCACGAGCCATTGGCCTAATGATAAAAGCACGATTTTTTACAGCCTTTATCCGCTTTCCTGGTATTGCCGTGTTATAGCAATTCTGAGGCAGCCAATACATCCTTTCCTGAAACCCGTGAAAGTCTAGTCAAAAACATTTACCTGCACTTCAGCAATGTCTACATCGCTTTCAGGTATGGGTTCACCGATTAATTTTAACCCTTGAATATGGCCTTTAATAGCCTCCTGGATTCTACTTAGTGCTTCCTCCCTGGTACTGCCGTGGGTAACGCAACCGGGTAAAGCTGGTACGGTGACATGATATGCCTGGCCTTCGTTATCCCATTCCAGGATTAGGGCATCAGTTCTGCTGTCGGTTCTGCCGGGCCAGTCCTTTGTGGTAATTGTGCTCCTCAAAGGTGGTGCTGAAGTAATGCTCGCCGCTGCCGTCCTCTTTGTAGACAAAATAGAGGTAATCGACATCAGCGGGATAAAGTGCCGCCTGCAGCGCATCCTTTCCCGGCGAGGCAATGGGTCCCGGGGGGAGACCGGGGTAAAGATAAGTGTTATAGGGAGAATCGATCTCCAGGTCCTGGTATGTAAGGACAGGCTTGACTTCACCGAGGATATACTGCACGGTGGCACAGGATTGTAAGAAGGGCATGTTTTCCGATTTCAGGCGGTTATGAAAAACGGCGGAAATAAGGGGGCGTTCTTCAGGCACCCTGGCCTCCTTTTCTATGAGGGAAGCTAGGGTAACGATCTCGTGGGGCGAAAAACCAAGCTCTGCGGCACGCCGGCGGAAAGAATCGTCGAATATCCCGGCAAAACGCCGCAGCATCATCTCCACTATCTCCTGGGGGGTAATATCCGGGAGGATTTCATATGTATCAGGGAAAAGATAGCCTTCCAGAAGATATTCCACGCCGGGAGGCGCCGCCTGGATAAACTCTAAAACCGGCTCGCGGCGGTATTCCAGGCATATATCGAGAAATTCCTCCCTGCCGGCAAGCCCCTCTTCCTCCAGCCTGCCGGCGATTTGTTCCACGGTAAAACCCTCGGGAATAGTAAGCTTGACGCCTCTTTCCAGTATCACTCCCTGCTGCAGCTCGCTTAAGATTTCATCCAGGGTCATTCCCGGTGAAAGGAGATAGTTGCCTGCCTGGAGCTTCTGGTCGTATCCCTTATACCGTGCATAAAAGCGGAA
>DLUO01000098.1:1116-12790 GCA_003444595.1 Bacillota bacterium | reverse complement strand
AGATGTGTATAAGAGACAGGTCTTGAACCATAAAATTGGTGATATGGTGTCCGAGGATGATATCCTGGCTTATATTCATGCCAATAACGAAGAGCAGCTTAATTCAGCTTTAAACGAGCTTGCCGGCACCTTTGCCATCGCTGAAGAGACGCCCGAACCACCACCTCTTGTTTATGGTGTAATCCCTCCGTTCCCCAGCTAGTCATGTTAACCCTTTTATCTTTCAGGTCACAATGGGGTGAAAATAACTCTTTAGAACCTACTGCCGCTCGAGCAGCAGATTGCTGTTGGCGGATCTCTCCAGCCTGTCCCGTACCAGCATTACGCAAGCTGTGAAACGATTACCTTGAGCCCTGCTGAAAAAAAGAAGTAGGGCTTTTTTTGTATCATTTTATTTGCGCTGGAGAAAATAAAGGCAGGAGGGATTAACATGAAAACCAAGGATTCGCGCTTGTTCTGCTTAATAATTTCCTTTACGCTTATTTTTTGCCTTTGCCTCTGTACTTCATTTAATCAAGTTCAGGCCTATGACCAGACGATACAATCCAGGGCAGCCCTGCTCATGGAAGCGCATGCGGGAGAAATTATTTTTGCACATAACGAGCACGAAAAGCTTTTTCCTGCCAGTGTGACTAAAATAATGACCTTGTTACTGGCCCTGGAGGCCCTGGAAACAGGTGAAATTGGTCTTGAAGACGAAGTGCCCGTTTCAGGGAATGCCGCCTCTTTCGGGGGTTCGACACTGTTCCTGAGCCAGGGAGACATAGTGGATTTGGAATCCTTGTTAATCGGTATTACGGTGGGGTCAGGCAATGATGCTGCAGTAGCCGTGGCGGAGTATATGGCCGGCAGTGAGGAAGCTTTTGTGGAGCGCATGAACAAAAGAGCCCTTGAATTGGGGATGAAAAATACAAATTTTGTCAACTGTACGGGCTTGCATCACGATGACCACTATACCACTGCTTACGATGTCGCTTTGCTGAGCAGGGAAATAGTTAAGTATCCCCGGTTTTTTAACTGGAGCAAGATATGGATGGATGAAAATTTCCTGGAAGGTAAAATTAAAAGTGAAAAAGTTTATTTAAGCAACACCAACAGGCTGATACGCAGCTATCAAGGCTGCGACGGGATTAAAACAGGTTTTACCAACGAGTCGGGACACAGCATTTCGGCTTCGGCCTTGAGGGGTGAGACACGTTTTATTGCAGTTGTCCTTAACGCCCCGTCCAGTGACATCCGCTATGAAGAGGCAGTAAACCTCCTGAACTATGGTTTTGCTAACTATAGTAATATTCCACTGGCAGGTAAAAAAGAAGTCGTCGCGCGCCTTGCCGTAGAAAAAGGCACCTTAAGAGAAGTGGATGTTGTTACCAGTGATATTTTGTGCCTGCTTGTGAAAAAAGGCGAGGAGCCCCATTATACAACAGAGATCGTTCTTCCGGAAAGCCTTGAAGCGCCCCTATCATTGGAAGAAAAAGTAGGAAAGATGCGGGTTATGGAGGGGGAAACAGTGTTAAAGGAAGTTGACCTGGAAGTATCCCAGGAGGTTAAAAGGGCATCGCTGCCGCAACTTTTTCGGAGATATATGGAAATATGGTTAAAATTTGGCCGCTAATATTAAAAAGCCCTGCAGGGGCTTTTTTTTTGCAGGAAATTACAGATAGAACGTAGAATTATTTTCCAGTGAAGCTGTGATAGGGGGATTCAGATGCAAGTCCAGATCATTAGAAGAAAAAAGAATCTTATTGTTAGGCTAAAAGGAGAACTGGATCATCATACATCTTTAACTTTTCGTCAGGCCGTGGAGAAAGAGCTGGAAAAGGAGATTATTCAAAACCTGATTATAAATATGGAAAACCTGACCTTTATGGACAGTTCGGGTATTGGAGCGATACTGGGGCGCTACAAGCAGTTCAGGGACAGGGGGGGCAAAGTCGTTATCTGTGGTTTAAGCAGGCATAATAAGAAGATCCTGGAGATGGGCGGCCTGTTAAAAATAATACCTGTCTGCACCGATGAGCGGCAGGCACTGGAGAACCTAAGCTAAAACAGAGCGCAGCGGCATTTCTCATTTACCTTGTCAAAGCAAAGGCGCAAAAACACATGCAAATTCTGCATCCAATAATGAAAGCATTATCTTAGGATCCATATATTTATCTCTAATCTTTTAAGCGGGAGGTGTAACTGGTTTGTACCATTACAGGCCAGGCAAGCAGATGAATTATATGATGCTGGAAGTACCGGCGAGATCGGAAAATGAAAGCTTTGTGCGGGTTGTCATCGCTGCCTTTGCAGCACGCCTTGACCCCACGCTGGAAGAGGTTAACGAAGTTAAAACAGCCGTTTCAGAAGCAGTTACCAACAGTATCCTGCATGCTTATGATGATGACCGGGGTCTTATTAAAATTAGGGCCTTTGTGGAAGATAAAAAACTGTGGATTGAAATAAGCGACAGTGGGAAAGGAATTGATGATATCGCCAGGGCCCGTGAGCCTCTTTATACAGATAAGCCGGAATTGGAGCGTTCCGGTATGGGTTTTACAATTATGGAAAATTTCATGGATGAGGTTGTGATCAGTTCCTCACCCGGTAAGGGCACAGTCGTTAAAATGTTGAAGGTTTTTAACAAAGTTGCTGAAAGCAGCCATTAAAAGGGGTAGAAAAGACTATGCCGGAGATAACAGAGAAGGAATTACAGGACTTATATCTTAAAACAAGGCAAGGGGATCCTGAAGCCCGGGAAAAAGCGGTCAGCTATAATCTTCCTCTCGTACATGCCATCTGCAAAAGGTTCTATCCCCTCGAAATACTTGATTACGATGATCTTTTCCAGGAAGGCTGCATTGGTCTGCTAAAAGCATTGACAGGATATGATCCCGAAAGAGGTATAAAATTTTCTACCTACGCCGTCCCGTTCATACTTGGAGAAATAAAAGCGTGTCTAAGGCGCAACGGGCATCTTGTCAAGCTCTCCCGCTCATACTATGAGCACTACCGCCACCTCCTCAACAGCAGGGAAGAGTTGGCGCAGGAGCTTAAACGCCAACCACGCCTGGAGGAGCTTGCTGTAAAAACCGGACTCCCGGTGGAAGAAATCGTGTGGTTGATGGATTTGCAAAATCCGGCTATCTCCCTACAGGAAAAAGGTCATGCTGAAACGCTGCCCGAAGCACAGTATGGCGACATAAACACAGAAATAATTGATAAAATAACTGTCCATGAAAAACTAAGTCTTCTGCCTCCTCGTGAAAGGCAGATAATCGTATTACGTTACATTGTGCAAAAAAGCCAGGAAGAAGTTGCCCGGATTCTGGGTTTATCTCAGTCCCATGTTTCCCGCCTCGAGAGGCAGGCTATAAAGCTTTTAAAAGAAAATAAATAATCTAAGAGATAGACGAAAGAGTATCGTCTTTTTTTTTGCCTTTTTCCAGTTTCGGCTATGAATGCAAATTCAGGGTTTTTTTGTTGTTATAAAAAAAATAATAACGAGAAAAATAAAAAAGAAACTCTCCGGGGGGAAGTCATGTGAAAGGCACTCATTTTTTTATGCTTATTGTAATTATAATTATCCTGCTAATGACCGTTTTTACTTTTATTTTGACCTTTTCCTTTTTTCCGTACGAAGAGCCGGCTCCAAAACGTTCGAGGCCGGTAATTACCAGGGTAATTACCAAGGAGATGTTATCCGGGTCGCAATACATTGGCGAAGGGACAGAATAGAAGAAAAGCAAAAGAGGAAAACTACTGTTAGCTTGATTTAAATTTTAAAAAAGGAGAATGATAATGGGAGTTGCAAAAGTAATCGAATTGATCGGCGAGTCGACTTTAGGATGGGAAGACGCTGTCAAGGATGCGGTAAATAGGGCTTCTAAAACGGTGGATAATATCACCGGTGTGGAGGTCTTGAACCTTACGGCTAATATTGAAAATGGTGATGTATCAGAGTACAAAGTTAACGTAAAGCTGGCTTTCGGTGTAAGGGATTAACCGCACTCCCCCTTCTTTAAAACAAATATATTTTTTGTTAAGGGGGTGCAGAGCAATAGACGCTAAAAAAAATGATGAGATTCTGGTTAATCCAAACTGGATAAAAGACTGGAACAAGTTGAAGCAGCCCAAACCTCCTCTTTTAAAAAATATTATTTATGCTTTCCTCTTTGGGGGGGGTATCTGCACTATCGGGCAGGCAATCCTTAACCTTTTTGTTACCCTGGGCGTGCCGGAAAAGCAGGCCGGAAATCCTACCGTGGCAACTGTAATTTTTATTGCGGCAGTTATGACCGGATTGGGAGTCTTTGACGACATCGCCCGGGTGGCCGGGGCCGGCATCGCCGTCCCGGTAACGGGTTTTGCCAATTCAGTGACCTCCATGGCTGTTGAGTTCCGGAGAGAAGGGCTGGTTCTGGGCACTGGTTCCAAGATGTTCGCCCTGGCGGGTTCCGTGATTGTTTTCGGAGTAGTAACGGCATTTTTTATCGGACTGATATCAGCCCTGATTTAGCTCCAACCGGTATAAGGGAAAGGGGGCTGTCCAAAGCAGATTGCAGAGTTATACTATAGAGAGAAAAATTGGCAAGCAGAGTGTTCTCCTGGACAAAACAGTAACGCTGGTCTCTTCAGCGACCGTAGCCGGCCCCAAAGAAAGTTTGGGGCCTTTGTCAGCTTTTTTTGACCGTAGCTACAACGATACTATTTTAAAGGAAAAAAGTTTTGAGCGCGCTGAGTGTCATATGATGGAGGAAGCGTGTCACCTGGCGCTTGCTAAAGCCGGGCTTTCTCCTGACGATATTGATTATTTTATCGCCGGCGATCTGTTAAACCAGGTTATCAGCGCCTCCTTCTGCGCCAGGAGGCTGGCCGTGCCTTTTCTGGGGATCTATGGTGCCTGTTCTACTCTGACGGAAGGCTTATCCATCGGCGCAATGCTTCTTCAGGGCGGTTTTGCCAGGAATATTCTCGTGGCCACTTCCAGTCATAACTGCAGCGCTGAGAGGCAGTATCGCTATCCCACAGAATACGGTTACCAGAGACCCGGGTATGCACAGTGGACCGTTACCGGGGCCGGTGCCGTCGTATTAAGCTCAGAAGCGGGGGAGGGGCCGCGCCTGGAGTCTATCACCATTGGGAAAGTCGTGGATGCCGGGATAAAAGACCCTTTTGCTCTGGGAGTAGCCATGGCGCCGGCAGCCGCCGATACAATTTATAACCATTTTGTGGATATGGCCAGAGAGCCTTCTTACTATAACCTGATTCTTACCGGAGATCTCGGGGGAGTTGGCAAGAAGCTAAACGAGGATATTTTAGCCGGAAAAGGTTATACAATTACCCCCAATTATTCCGACTGCGGGGTGTTGCTGTATTATCCTCACCAGCAGGTAGGTGCCGGAGGGAGCGGCTGTGCCTGTTCAGCCCTGGTGTTCCTGGGTTATTTTTACGAAAAAATGTTGAAAAAGGAATTGCAAAGGGTTTTGTTGGTGGCCACAGGCGCACTCCATAGTCCCACGACATATTTGCAAAGGGAAAGTATGCCGGCTATTGCTCATGCCGTATCCCTGGAAATTTAAAATAGCTTTAGTAAAAGAAGGTGTTGTTTTGGGAAGTTACTGGACAGCTTTTTTAGTCGGCGGATTAATCTGTGTAATTGGACAGCTTTTATTTGACCTGACGCCTTTTACGCCCGGGCATATATTGACCGGCTTCACTGTGGCCGGCGGTATTTTAGGGGGGGTGGGTCTTTATGACCGCCTGATCGAGTTTGCCGGAGCCGGTGCGCTGCTGCCGATTTCCAGTTTCGGCAATGCGCTGGCCAAAGGCGCCATGGCTGAGGCGGCAAGAAGCGGCATCCTGGGAGTTTTGACGGGAATGTTCGAGTTAACATCCACGGGGATCACCTCGGCAATAATTTTCGGGTTCATTATGGCCATAATCTTCAATCCAAAAGGCTAGATGATAGAGGCAGGCGAAAAAAAACGGAGCAGAAAAGACCGGTAAACCTTAAAATTGAAGATAATATCGCTTATTTCAGCCGTAAGCTGGGCATGGATATCAGTTTTGATGTTGTGTTAAGGGAGTTTAAAATCGGGCGCAAGAAGGTCGCTTTTATTTTTATTGACGGCTTTGCCGACTCCGATATTATTACTCTGATTATGCAAACCCTCCTGGAAGCAAAACAGGAGGAGGTTGTACCCAATACTCTGGAAAAAATAACTTCAAAATTGCTGCCCTATGGCGAGATATCAATAATAGACAACCTCGAAGAGGCTGTCAAGGAGGTCCTGGCCGGCCCGCTTGTTTTCCTTATTGACGGTGAGGAAAAAATTATTGCTGTAGATACCAGGAAATATCCTTCCCGGGATCCGGATGAGGCTGATATTGAGAAGGTAACCCGCGGTTCCAGGGACGGCTTCGTGGAAACATTGCTCTTTAACGTTACACTAATCAGGAGAAGGATAAGAGATCCCCGGTTGCGAACGGAGAGCTTTAAACTGGGCCGGCGTTCTTTAACGGAAGTGGCACTGCTATACATAGAAGATATTGTTAACCCTGAAATTTTGGAAAAAATCAGGGATAAACTGTTAAAAATAGATGTTGACGGTTTGCCGATGGCTGAAAAATCGGTAGAGGAATTTATTACTGAGGGCTTCTGGAACCCGTTCCCCGAAATCCGCTATACGGAGAGGCCGGATGTGGCCGCGGTTCACCTTTTGGAGGGGCATGTGTGCATTCTCGTCGATACTTCACCGTCTGTAATGATTGCTCCGGTAACCCTGTTTCACCATTTACAGCACGCCGAAGAGTTCCGTCATAACCCTATTGTTGGTGTTTATATACGCTGGGTCCGTATACTGGGGGTTTTTATATCTGTTTTCCTGGTACCTCTTTGGCTTATACTGGTAGAATACAGGGATTTACTACCCGAGATCCTTACTTTTATCGGCCCCAAGGAGTCACCCACCATACCGCTTTTTATACAGTTTATCCTAGCCAACCTGGGACTGGACCTGCTTCGCATGGCCAGCATCCATACGCCGTCTCCCCTGGCTACGGCCCTGGGACTTGTAGGGGCGTTATTGATCGGCGATATTGCTGTTACTGTCGGTGTTTTTGTCCCGGAGGTTTTGCTTTATATCAGCCTGGTTGCCATTGGCGTCTTCTCTACACCCAGCTGGGAACTCAGCCTGGCCAACCGTTTGGTACAATTTTTTCTGCTGGTTTTGACGGGTCTTTTTAATATTTACGGTTTTATCGCCGGCGTTTTAATTATTTTTTACAGGCTGGCCAGCACCCGCTCTTTGGGGATTCCCTATTTATGGCCTTTGTTACCTTTGGATATCAAGGCGCTGTTTAGTGTGCTGGTTAGAAAACCGGTTCCCATAAAGGGATTCAGGCCGTCCATTTTAAAGACGCGGGATGCTGATACTGCACCCCCGGGCGAGAAATAATTAGCTGTTTTTTGGAGGTAAATAATGGGAATAAAAATCGGTATACCACGTGCTCTTTTATATTACGATTATTTCCTTTTCTGGAGCACTTTTTTTGAAGGACTGGGCGCGGAAATAATCCTTTCACCGAAAACAAACAAGGAAATATTGAACAGCGGGATTAAAGCAGCGGTAGAGGAAACCTGCCTGCCTGTCAAGGTGTTTATGGGGCACGTGCAGAGTTTGGCCAGCCAAAAAGTTGATTATCTCTTTATTCCCCGCTATGTCAGTGTGGAGCCGCGCCGGTTTCTATGTCCAAAATTTATGGGTCTGCCGTACATGATCAAACAGTTAATTCCGGGAATTCCTCCTGCCTTGAACGTCGATATTGATATCCGCAAGCATAAGGGGGAGGTGCCTGAAGAGATGTACCGGTTGGGAAGGGTTTTCACTTTTAATCCCTGGAAAATCCGCCTGGCTTACAGGCTGGCCCTGGAAAATCAGGAGAGTTTTAAAAACAGGATGCTCCGGGGTTTACAGCCGGAGGAGATTTTTTTTAACAGAACGGATGCAAAAACAACCCGTACCCTAAAGCAGAACAGCACCTTACGCCTGGGGTTGATTGGGCATAGTTATAATCTCTATGACAGGTATATCAATATGGATATTATAACGAAGCTGCAGGGAATGGGAGCAGAAATAGTAACCAGCAAGATGTTCTCCGATCGGGAGATTAATCAAGGGTTAAAAAAGCTGCAGAAAGATATTTTCTGGACTTTTGGCAAAGAAACTATCGGCTCTGCCTATTACCTGCTGGAAAACGCCAGTGTTGACGGCATTATTCTTCTTGTTTCCTTTGCCTGCGGGCCTGATTCATTGATTATGGATCTGATTGAAAGAACTTATAAACGTGCGGAAAGACCCTTTCTAACCCTGGTGCTGGATGAACATTCGGCGGAAGTTGGAGTCATTACCAGGCTCGAGGCGTTTATAGAAATGCTGAAATGGAGGAAACAAAAGAATGAGAGTTACATTCCCGCACATGGGAAATCTGTGGATTGCCCTGAAAGCCCTATTTGAAAAACTGGGCCACGAGGTGATACCTCCCCCGCCGATAACCAGGAAAACGGTTGAGTTTGGTGTACGTTACTCCCCGGAGTTCGCCTGCCTTCCTTTAAAAGTTAACGTGGGAAATTTTATCGAAGGGCTGGACAAGGGGGCAGAAACAGTAGTGATGCTGGGTGGCTCCGGACCCTGTCGTTTCGGTTATTACGCTCAGGTGGAAAGGGAAATTTTAAAAGATCTGGGTTATCAATTCAAGATCATTGTTATTGAGCCTCCCATGGGGGACTGGGCAAGCTTTTTGCACAATCTGCAGCCGCTGGGAAATGGATGCAGTTGGAAGGAGATATGGGAGGCCCTCACCCTGGCCTGGGGAAAAATAATTGCTCTGGATAAAATCCACCGGGTTCTTTTAAAAGTACAGCTCTACAATCACCGCGATGCCTGGCGATGTTACGAGCAGGCGGTAAAAGCCATTAACGTCACAGATGAGAAAAAACGCTTGCGGGAAACAACCGTGGATTTTCTAAGGGCACTATCTTCTTTCAGCAAAAGCCGGAACAGGAGATGCCAATCCCTCAGAATTGCCGTTGTTGGCGAGGTTTTTACGATGTGGGAACCTTATGTGAATCTCAACTTGGAAAAGGTGCTGGGAGGCATGGGGGTGGAGGTCATAAGGAGCGTGTATCTCTCTGACTGGATTTGTGATAATGTTCTTATAAGCCCACGTCACCTGCTCAGGCGCATCAAGTTTAAAAAGGCGGCGAGGCCGTACCTTAACTGTTTTGTCGGCGGACATGGCTGGGAGTCTGTCGGTGACAGCATCATTTACGCCAGAAACAATTTGGCTGACGGGGTTGTCCACATACTGCCTTTTACATGCACACCGGAGATTGTGGCGCAGAGTATTCTTCCTGCCGTAAGTCGAGATTACCGTCTGCCGATTTTAACTCTTTCCCTGGATGAGCATTCTGCTCAGGCCGGTTTCCAGACGAGAATAGAGGCATTTGTGGATCTGATACGCGAAAAAAAACGAAGGGCCGTTAAGAGTTCTATGACCTGTTAACCTTTTTCGTCTTTACAGAGCAGAAATCTGGATGACGGTTTCTCTGAATTTTCAAGTTGTCCTGCCTTTATTTTATATTTTGTTATTATATGGTATAATTGACGAAAGAAATAATGATACTTTAAAAGATTTAAGGATTGTTATAATGAAAAACCTCACTCCCCTGATTAATACCGCACTTTCCAAGGAACTGCAGGCCCTGCTTTATCTTCTGGGGTACTGTTCCCAGCAAGGATTATTTAAAGTATATGCTGTCGGCGGTTTTGTCAGGGACCTGCTGCTTGGCCGGGAAAACCGGGACATAGACCTGGTCGTAGAGGGTTCTGCCGTAGAGTTTGCCAAAAGCTTGCTAAAAGCCATGCCGGGAACCTTGCGATCCTATGAAAGATTCGGTACGGCCACGCTTACTCTGAACAAGGGAATAGTCTTCGATATGGTCACCGCCAGGAAAGAATTTTATGCCGCCCCGGGCGCTCTCCCTGCGGTGGAACAGTCCACACTTAAGAATGATCTTTTTCGCCGGGACTTTACAATCAATACCATGGCCTGCGCGCTTAATCCTGGCGAATTTGGTATGTTCTTCGATTATTTCGGTGGCAGGGAGGATTTAGAGAAAGGCCTTATCAGGGTGCTGTACAAGCTTAGCTTTGTAGATGACCCTTTGCGGATTATACGGGCTATACGGTTTGAACAGAGATTTGACTTTGTCATCGAAGCAGATACGCTGTCGCTGATGACTAAAGCCATAAGAAACAGGCTCTGGGAAAAAGTAAGCAAAGAAAGGCTGTATAATGAAATAAGGCTTGTTTTTCGAGAGCCGAAGCCCTTGAAGGTTCTAACGCGTTTTAATGAACTGCACCTGTTCAAGGAGATTTTTCCGCGGCTCCTTTTCACTCCGCAGGTAAAAGAGAGGTTGCAGCAGCTTGAGTATGACCTGACAGAGTTTACACCTGAGGCCGGAAGCTGCAATTATACGCTTCTTTTTCTTTCTGCGCTTTTTTATGACCTGGCGGAGCATGATATCAATTTTCTCTGCCATTTAATGCGCCTTAAGAGGAAAGAACGCCTGGCTCTGCTTTCTATTCGGGCCAATGTCCCTTCTGTTTTGCGTCAATTAAAAGCGGAAACCGTCGGTCCCGCAGGTCTCCACGCCCTCTTCAAGGAGTTGCCGGAAGAAGGACAGCTTTTAGCAATAACCCTGGCCCCGGAACCCCGTATCCGGGAGCAGATCATGTATTACCGGGAGCATCTCAGGGGGAGGAGACCCTCAGTGACGGGAAAGGATCTTCTGGAGGCCGGAATGAAACCGGGGCCTGTTTTCAACAGGATTTTGTCAAAACTGCACGAGGCTGTTCTGGAGGGAAAGGTAAAAAATAAAGAAGAGGAGCTCAAGTTGGTCAGCTTATTAATGAAAGTAACAGGAGAACAGAGCGCTGAGAAATAGGAGGCAGAGCAATGCAGTTATTACAGTTTTTCCCTAATGATTTGCTGGTGCGCATACCTGCTTTACTTATAGCCATTACTTTTCATGAATATGCCCATGCCAGGATGGCCTATCACTGGGGAGATCCTACGGCTAAACACCAGGGCCGTTTGACATTGAACCCCCTTGCCCACCTTGACCCCATCGGGTTGCTTATGCTGCTGATAGTGAGATTTGGATGGGCCAGGCCCGTTCCCATAAACCCTTATAATTTTCGAGACCGCAGGAAAGGCCTTTTCTGGGTTTCTCTGGCCGGGCCGGGGATGAACCTGCTCCTGGGCCTTTTCTCTACATTTATACTTGTGTTGTTGACCTTGCAGGGTTCCGGCTCTCTTGTACGGTCGATCATGTGGAATTTAGTTATTTATAACGTTTTTCTCGCTGTTTTTAATATTATTCCTTTGCCGCCGCTGGATGGTTCAAAAATATTAACTTCAGTTCTGCCGGGCCGATACCTGCGCTTTTACTATTCAATAGAGCCTTACGGCCCCTTTTTGCTTATTCTGCTGCTGGTTTTCGGGCTGCTGCCAGTCATCTTGATTCCAATTTCCAATATTATTATTAACCTGTTCCATTATTTGGCTTTCCTGGTGATGAATTTTTAAACCAGATGATATGATCATAAATGATTTTTAGAAGGGA
>DLUO01000098.1:0-851 GCA_003444595.1 Bacillota bacterium | reverse complement strand
TGCACCTGGGAAACTTATTCGGCGCCCTGGAAAACTGGGTAAAGCTGCAGGATGAGTACCGCTGCTTTTTCTGTATTGTTGACTGGCACGCTTTAACCACAGCGTATGAAGAGTCGTTAAATATTAAAGCAAATGTAAGGGAAATGGTTTTAGACTGGTTGAGTTGCGGGATCGATCCGGAAAAATCCGTAGTTTTCAAGCAGTCTGATGTAAAAGAACATGCGGAGTTGCATCTTTTGCTCTCCATGATAACGCCCCTGTCCTGGCTGGAAAGGGTGCCCACTTACAAGGAACGACTGCAGCAACCTGAGGGGCGCAACCTGGCCACTTACGGGTTTTTGGGATATCCTCTTCTGCAGGCTGCGGATATTCTTCTTTACAAAGCCGACGCTGTTCCGGTCGGGGAGGATCAGGCCCCGCATATTGAGTTTACCAGGGAGGTGGCACGCAGGTTCAATTACCTTTATGACCAAAAAGTTTTTCCTGAACCGGCCACTATCCTAAACGAATACAAACTGGTTCCCGGGCTGGACAATAGGAAGATGAGCAAAAGCTATAACAATGTTATCGAGATCTCCGTTCCACCGGAGGATATTCCATCCCATGTAAGAAAGATGATTACCGATCCCGGGCGTATCAGGAAAAATGATCCAGGAAATCCGCAGATATGCAGCATTTATGCTTTTCACCGCATTTTCAATCAACAGGAGCTAAGTAAAATTGAAGCTGCCTGCCAGGAAGGACAGATAGGTTGCGTTGAATGTAAGAATAACCTCTCCGGATATATGCAAAGCTACCTTGCGCCTATCTTTGAGAAAAGGCGAGAGCTGGAAAAAGATCCGCAGGCAATT
>DLUO01000078.1:5949-7167 GCA_003444595.1 Bacillota bacterium | reverse complement strand
CAGTACAGAAAATTACAGCACAAAATAGTAATAGCAGGCAAGGAATAATGATTTTTTTCAGATATTGAAAGGAGTAATGGCTGTGGAAAGTGCTAAGCTACCGGGAGTGGATACTGCTAAACAACTGGGAGAGGAGAAGGTTTTACAACTTTTATTTAAATTTTCTATACCGGCTATCGTCGGTATGCTGGTGAACGCCCTGTATAATGTTGTTGACAGAATTTTTATCGGCAACGGTGTGGGTTCGCTGGGGATTGCCGGAGTTACGATCGGATTCCCGATTATGGTTATCATTATGGCCTTTGGCATGTTAATCGGGCTGGGCGCCAATGCCCTTATTTCAATCAGGCTGGGTGAGCAGAAAAAAGAAGAAGCGGAAGCCATTATGGGTAACGCCTTTATATTACTGACCGGTACAGCGGTAGCCATTTCCATGGTGGGACTGCTTTTTCTGGAGCCTCTGTTAAGAACATTCGGTGCGAGTGACGCGGTGCTGCCCTATGCGAAGGATTACATGAGCATTATTTTGTTCGGGGCCGTTTTCCAGTCCGTCGGTTTTGGGATGAACAATTTTATCCGGGCGGAAGGGAAACCTCAGATAGCAATGCTTACCATGCTAATCGGAGCTTTTTTAAATACCGCCCTTGACCCCTTATTTATCTTTGTCTTTCGCTGGGGGATTAAAGGGGCGGCGCTGGCAACGATCATTTCACAGGCCGCGGTGGCAGCCTGGGTCCTTTCTTATTTTCTGGGCGGCAGGAGCATGTTAAGACTGAGCATGAAAAAATTGAAGCTGCAGCCGGAGACGGCCAGCAAGATTATTGCCCTGGGCTCTGCGCCTTTTGCCATGCAGCTTGCGTCCAGTCTGTTGCATGCCATTATGAACCGGAGCCTGTATATCTATGGAGGGGACATTGCTGTGTCGGGTATGGGTGTAGTAATGAGCGTCATGACGCTGATTATCATGCCGGTGATCGGTATAAACCAGGGGGTTCAGCCAATTATCGGGTACAACTACGGCGCACAAAAATATGACAGAGTCAAGGAGGCTCTCAAGCTGGGCATTATCGCGGCCACAGTTGTTGTCTGTATTGGCTTTGCCTTTTCCAGATTGTTCCCCGAACAACTGATTTCCCTGTTTAACAGGGAGGATGATGAGCTCATTGCCTTCGGTTCCTATGCCATAAGCGTTTTTATGATTTTCCTGCCCATAGTCGG
>DLUO01000078.1:4472-5684 GCA_003444595.1 Bacillota bacterium | reverse complement strand
TTGTCCCGGCAGGTGCTTATTTTAATTCCGGCACTGTTAATACTGCCCAGGTTCTTTCAATTAAAAGGGGTTTTAATGGCCGGGCCCCTTGCCGATTTAATTTCCTCGATCATAACAGGCATATGGCTGTTTATGGAGTTGAATTATTTAAATCAAAAAAGCAGAAATGTTTGTGCCTTAAGTGAAAGCTGAGAAGAATTTATGTTATAATAAATTCTATAAGTCAAAGTCGGGGGTGATTGTCTTGAAAGACTGTATTTTTTGTAAAATAGCCGGAGGTGAAATACCGGCGGATGTTGTCTATGAAGACGGGCAGGTCGTAGCCTTTAACGATCTTAACCCAGTTGCACCCGTTCATATTCTTTTGATACCCAGGTTGCATATCCCCAGTTTTGATGACATTAAGCCGGAGCATAAGGAACTCATGGGGCACCTGGCCTGGGTGGCCGGAGAGCTGGCCCGGCAAAAAAACATTAATGAGGGCGGCTACCGCCTGATTATGAATTGCGGCCGGGATGGAGGGCAGGAGATCTTTCACCTGCACTTTCACCTTCTGGGCGGGAAACCTTTAGGTTCCAGCCTGCTCGGCAGCGAATGATAAAGCGCTCTTGCAACGACGGGACAGGCTGCGGCAGCTTTTTTTGTTTATCCTGGCAGATAATCTTGTAGGCATACTGGCGTGTGCTTAAGTTTAATGCCGCTGCTGCATCTTGATTAAATCAGATTTTTGCTCATTCGTTGACAGCTAACCAGTCAAAAGGTATAATAAGTTGAAAAGTTTTGTGCAGGGCCTTTTTCTTTTTAAGGCTTGGGTTGAGGGGAGGGAAACATGTGTCGGAAGTTAAAGTTGGTAAAAACGAGAGCCTGGATAGCGCTCTGAGGCGTTTTAAAAAGCAGTGCGCAAGGACAGGTATACTTTCGGAACTCCGCAGAAGAGAGCATTATGAGAAACCGAGTGTGCGTCGTAAAAAGAAAGCCGAAGCAGCACGCAAAAAGAAGAGGTACTACAAATAGCGCTGGGAGGCGTTTCCATGGAGCTTTTAGAAAAATTGCTGGAAGACCAGAAACTTGCTATGAAAGCCCGGGAAAAGCTTCGCCTCAATGTGATTCGCGGTTTGCGAAGCGAGATTAAAAATGCCGAGATTGCCAGGAAACAGCCTTTAACTGAGGAAGAAGCGCTGTCCATTCTTCAAAGAGAGCTGAAAAAGAGAA
>DLUO01000078.1:2701-4367 GCA_003444595.1 Bacillota bacterium | reverse complement strand
AAAAGTTTTTGTTATCCCCCTTCGGGGAGAAATAGAACCGGGATGGCTTATGTTCCTGGAGCGTGCCCTGGAGGAGGCCGCCGCTGAGGGCGCCGCCGCCGTAATCCTGGAGATGGATACTCCCGGGGGGTATATCGACACGGCTCAAGAAGCGCGCCGGTTGCTGGATAACTTTACCGCACCTGTTTATGCCTTTGTCAAGCCGCGCGCCCTTTCGGCCGGTGCATACCTGGCCCTTTCGGCCGGCGGCTTTTATATGGCTCCGGGCTCCACCATCGGGGCTGCGGAACCAAGGTTACTGGGCAGTACACGTCCTGTGGATGAAAAGTACCTCTCTGCCTGGGAGGCCGAGATGAGGGTGGTGGCAGAAAGACAGGGAAAAGACCCGCAACTGGCGGCAGCAATGGTGCGTAAAGAGATCGCCGTTGAAGGTATCGACTCCTCCGAAGAGCTTCTGACTCTCACCGCCAGGGAAGCGGAAAGCCTTGAGTTCAGCGACGGAACTGTATCAACGCTGGAGGAGTTGCTGCAAGCCCTTGATCTTGCGGAGGCCGAACCGGTAAGGATTTCACCTACGACCTGGGAGCAATTAAGCGGCTGGCTCATCAAGCCCACAGTGTCTGCTATCCTGCTTTCACTGGCCTTTATTTTTCTTATCCTGGAGGTGCTCACGGCAGGTTTTGGCATTGCCGGCCTTTTGAGCATTCTCTGTTTCGGCCTTTATTTCGGGGGACATTTTTTTGCCGGTGTAAGCGGCTGGCTTTCCATTTTTCTCTTTCTGGTGGGGGTTGTTCTCCTTCTTGTCGAGGCTTTCATCCCCGGTTTTGGTGTTTTCGGCATAGGGGGGCTTGTCTCTTTGTTGGCATCCATCGTCCTTGCGGCCGGCACCACTGAACTCGGGGTTAAAATGTTGCTAATCTCTTTACTCGTTTCCGGTGTTGCAGGCTATCTGTTTTTTAGGTACCTGCACCGCAGAGGTGCCCTGCGCCGGTTTATCCTGTTCGATGCCGCCACCAGGGAGGAAGGTTTCATCTCCTCCAAAGACCTGCAGCACCTGGTAGGGGAAAAAGGTACCAGTATCACCCCCCTGCGTCCGTCGGGGATTGCGTTAATTAAAGGTTTCCGCTATGATGTCGTCAGCGAGGGTTCTTTTATTCAGCAGGGTGTGGCCGTCGAGGTGATAAAAGTGGAAGGGCGGAGGGTGGTAGTTTCGCCCTTGCAGGAAGATAGCTGATGTAGAGCGCCAATTAATCGCATCTGGGAAACAGCAGCGTAAACTTATAATAATTAGCTGTCATCTGCCGGACTAATTTTCGGATCATTATTACAAATATTCATTTATTTTAAACTAAGGAGGTATTTGATTTTGGAAGCATTATTGCCTTTGTTGTTCCTTATTATCCTCATTGTGATCGTTTTTTCGGTAATACTCAGCTTTATCCCCCTGCGGCTGTGGATTGCAGCCCTGGCGGCCGGTGTTCGTATCGGTATCATCACCCTTATCGGGATGCGCCTGCGCCGCGTTATTCCGGCCAGAGTGGTGGAGCCCTTGATCAAGGCGACCAAGGCCGGGCTGCAATTAAATGTTAACAAGCTGGAGGGCCATTACCTGGCCGGGGGCAATGTGGACAGGGTCGTAAATGCCCTGATCGCCGCCCAGCGGGCG
>DLUO01000078.1:0-2520 GCA_003444595.1 Bacillota bacterium | reverse complement strand
GTTGCCGCTGTGGCCAAGGACGGTATCGAAGTCAAGGCTAAGGCCCGGGTAACGGTAAGAGCCAATATAGACCGCCTTGTCGGGGGCGCCGGGGAAGAGACGATTATCGCCCGTGTCGGGGAGGGGATCGTTACCACCATCGGCTCATCCAATACGCATAAAGAGGTTCTGGAGAACCCAGACACCATCTCCCAAACGGTTCTCAATAAAGGCCTTGATGCCGGAACAGCTTTTGAAATTCTCTCTATCGATATCGCCGATGTCGATGTGGGCAAAAATATCGGGGCGCAGCTGCAGACAGATCAGGCCGAGGCCGATAAGCGTATTGCCCAGGCCAAAGCGGAAGAGAGGCGTGCCATGGCCGTGGCCCGGGAGCAGGAGATGAAGGCGGCAGTGCAGGAGATGCGCGCCAAGGTAGTGGAGGCGGAGGCGGAAGTGCCGGAGGCCCTCGCTGCGGCTCTGCGCGAAGGAAAGCTCGGCGTAATGGATTATTACAACCTGCAGAATATCCTGGCCGATACGCAGATGCGCGATTCCATCTCCAAAATGGGCAAACCGGAAGATCAGCCCGGAGACGAAAGCAAGTAATTTTTTGTAATGAATCTGGAAGAGCATTTAACTGCTCTAAAAAAGATGTGGCGGAAACTTTTCTTGATTTTTTTGCCGGAAAATAAATCTTTATAATTTTCATCCTTTTGATGGTGGGGTTAAGCTTCATGAATGTCTATTCTGCAAATAGTCTTATTTAATTGTCAGCTAACTTAATAATGAAGCGTAGCTTCATAGATCTCTAACCATAAATAATGTTTTTAACAAAATGAGGTGCTTTTCGTGGAGATTTTGATTATCTTTATCATAATGATGGTTATCTCTTCTATTCTGAAATCTCTTCGCGGGACCGATTCTGGGCGTGCTTATACTCCGCCTGTCCAGCGCCCGCAGCGGAGAGAAATACTTTTTCCTCCCGAATTTTTTGGTTTACCGGAAAAGGAGCGGAAGGAGGCAAAAGAGCCGTCGGTGGAGCTGTATTTTCCGGAGCGGGCGGGATACTGGCCGGAAGTAGAAGTACCGGTTAAGAAAGCTCCCGTGCAGGTGAAAGAAGAGCCTTCCCTTCACCTGGAGAAAAAGTTGCCGCGGAAAGCATCCCCGTCTACAAAATCCCTAAGAACACTGCCGGGCGGGTCTCGTCCTGCAAGGGAGGAGGAGCGGGATATGGGGAGGCATTTACAGGAGTTGTTAAGCGGGGAAAAACTGCCCCTGGCAATTATCGCCGCGGAGATTTTTTCCGCGCCCCGCGCCAGAAGGCCTTTCAGATAGAGCAGGGAACATAGCACAAATCACTTCAGGGTTCCTTTGCGACAGGTTTTATAAAAACCATGCTGCCTTTTACAGGCAGCTTCTTTTTTTGCATAACCCCGTTTTTGCAGCATAAATTTTAATAATAGGCGCCCACAAAGCTTTGCTTAGCTATAGATGGACGAAGATACCTAAGATTTATTTCGGGTAGGGGAAGAAAAAAGGGCGGCAATAAAAAGGCGGGGAGGCGTTTCTTTTGAGGGGCAAGGAGTCCGGGGCTGAGAGGAAGAAGTGGCGTGAAAGCGTGGCTGATTTTTTTGAACTGCCCAAGGAGTTGCTTTTTAATTTGCCCCGGACGACTATAATCGGTAATGTCCAGCTTTACCTGGAAAATTACGTAGGTATTATCGAATATAACGACGAGATCCTGCGTTTAAAGATCCGTGGCGGCGAAATTGTGATCAAGGGCAAAAACCTGACTATCAAAAACTTTTTCAGCGAAGAGATATTTGTCGAAGGGCAAATTAACTATATTGAGTACCTGTAGCCCGGGAGGGAGGTGTGGTTGGAACCTTGGCAATTCTGGACAGGTATACGATCTGGCCGGGATATCTGCTAATCTCCCTGCAGGGTCCGGGGCTGGCGAGATTACTGAACCTGACGGCAAGAGAGGGTATTAAATTCTGGGACCTGAACTACAGAGAAAACCTTGCAACAGTAAAGATCAGGCCCCGTGACTTAAAGCGGCTGCGACCCCTTTTGAAAAAGACGGGCTGCAGGGCTAAAATACAGCGCAAAGCAGGCATACCTTTCATCATGCTGCGCGGGAAGCGTAGAAAAGGACTGGTGCTGGGAACGGTGTTTTTTTGTGTGACCCTTTATTTTCTTTCCCTGTTTATCTGGGATATTAACATTGAAGGCAACACCGTTGTCAGTACAGAGGAAATCCGCGCTGTTCTAGAGAACTATGGTATCAGGGAGGGCGTATATAAAAAAAACCTTGACCTGTCTGAGCTGGAAAGAAAGCTTGTGCTGGATGTAGATGATCTTAAATGGGCTGGGGCAAGTATAAAGGGTGTTTTCCTGGATATCCAGGTGGTCGAACGGCTCCGGGAACCCCCTCCGGAGGAGAGCACCTCCCTGGTAGCCTCCAAGGACGGGATGGTTACAAATATCCTGGTTCTCGCCGGCGAGGCTCTCGTCAAGGCAGGGGACACTGTCCAA
>DLUO01000095.1:2876-5401 GCA_003444595.1 Bacillota bacterium | reverse complement strand
GATACCAGCCGGAATTTTACCCCTTCCCCGGTCACCTCAATATTTTCCGCACGCACTGCAGCTCCTTCCCTGATACCGTAAGAAAGGGACTGAACGGTCGACTGCCGCAAGAAGTAATCGTAGTTGGCATCATCCGCGTTAAGGACAGCGAAACGCGGGGTGGCACCTTTGAGGAAACTGCCCCCCAGCTGGGAAAAAAGTTTTCCCTTGGCTGAAAGGTACCTTTCATGGGTTTGATGAAAATCCAGGTGATCATCCGTAACATTGGTAAGCACTGCTATATCGAAGTCGCATCCTGAAACCCGGTTTAGCTCCAGGGCATGCGAGGAAACCTCCATAACGGCATAGCTTACTCCCCTGTCTACCATAATCCGCAATATCCTTTGAAGATCCGGCGCTTCGGGTGTGGTAGCCATTACCGGCAGGGTTTCATTTCCCACCTTGTATTTAACTGTCCCCAGCAGACCGGTTTTATAATTCTGCCCTGCAATAACCGCTTCTAAAAGATGAGTGGTGGTCGTCTTTCCATTGGTGCCGGTAACACCGATAAGTTTAAGCCTTTGTGAGGGCGAATCGTAAAACAATTCTGAAATAACCGCCATCGCCACTCTCACGTCGGGAACAAGAATTTTCGTTGCTCCCCGGGCATCACGGTCTTTCTCCATGATGATCACATCTGCCCCGGCCTCTACCGCCTGGGGGATAAAGTCATGACCATCGGCTTTGTTCCCTTTAAGGCAGAAAAAAATAAATCCGGGTTGTACGCGACCGGAATGGTAGGCCAAACCTCTGACAGGAATGCTGGTTGGACCCTCAATTTTGATGGCATGCAGGAATTTTAAAAGCTCACCAAGATTCTTAACTATATCCACAAAAGATCCCTTCTCTTCCAGCAAACTTTTCATAAAAAATTATCCATCTTTATATTATATACCCGTACTTTAACCCTTATGTAAACAGCCAAAAATTTCCTGTTATTACTGGAGAGGTGAGGAGAAATGAACCTTTACCGGCGATCCTTTTCGCAGGTTAGTCCCGGCCTCCGGTTCCTGCTTGACTACGACTCCGGAACCGACGGGCTCCATTTTTAAATGCAAACGGCTTAAAACCTCCCCAACCTCTTTTACCGTCATACCTTTCAAATCAGGTGTAAAAACATGCTCTGGGTTGTTTTCATCCCACAAATCATCAAGGTACACAATGATACTTGTGTGCAGAGGGACCTGTGCGCCGGCTTTGGGCGTCTGCTCCTTAATGATTCCTTCTTTCCCCACCATCTTCAGCAACAGGCCGCGGTTATCCAGAAGCGCACCGGCTTCATCAACAGTCTTACCCTTGAGCTCGGGGACTTCGATCAACTTTACTTCCTCCTCACCGGCAGGCCGGGCAGGGGGAATCTCCAGATAAGAGAGAACATCCTTCATAATGGCCCTAAACAGAGGAGCGCTCACCTGTGAACCCCACTGGGGCCCCCTTTTAGCGCCATCAACCGCTATATAAAGCAGGATCTGGGGATCTTCTGCGGGAGCAAACCCGATAAAAGAAAGAATAAATTCATCCGGCATATATACTCCACCAGGGCCAACCTTTTGAGCCGTACCGGTTTTACCGGCTATACGGTAACCTTCAATAACAGCATTTGCGCCGCTCCCCATGTTTACCACTTCTTCCATAATAGCCGTGGCGCGTTTCGCTGTATCTTCTGAAATGACCTGCCTGACCATCTCGGGACCTCTCTTCTCCACAACGTTCCCATCGACGTCCCTGATCTCTCCAATTACATAAGGACGCAGCAGGCGTCCCCCGTTGGCAATAGCCGAAACAGCCATAACCTGCTGCAGGGGAGTTACCGAAACCCCCTGACCGAAGGATGAAGTAGCCAGTTCAAGGGGGCCGATCTGTTCGGGCCTGAAAATCAAACCTGTTCCTTCACCGGGATAATCCAGACCGGTCTTGGCACCATAACCAAAGGCGCGTATGTATTCAAACATCCTCTCCGGGCCCAGCCTCTCCCCCAGCGCTATAAAAGCCGTGTTACAGGAACCCAGGACAGCTTCCAGGAAATTTATGGAACCGTGTCCTCCCTTGTGCGATGTCCAGCATCTAATGGTATGCCCCGCTATGGTAACGGAGCCCGAACAAAAGAAAGACTCGTTTTCGTTGTAAATATTTTCTTCAATCGAGGCACACAGAGTTACCAGTTTAAAAGTGGAACCGGGTTCAAAGGTATCTGTTATGGGGTATAATCTCCAGTACTCTTTATTGTATTTGCTATAATCATTGGGATCAAAATCCGGTTTAGAAGCTACAGCCAGGATTTCACCCGTTTTCGGGTTCGCCGCTAAAGCCATTACTCTTTCCGGTTCATATTCGATCATGGCCTTGGAAAGTTCCCGCTCAACGATAAACTGAATGGTCTCGTCAATGGTCAGATACAGATTCATCCCTTCTTTGGGAGGGATATAGCGGCGCACCCCAGGAATCTCCCTTCCCAGGTTATCTGTAGGGAACACAATCTGTCCGTC
>DLUO01000095.1:0-2670 GCA_003444595.1 Bacillota bacterium | reverse complement strand
GTTTCATGCGTAAAAGTAATACCCGGCAGGTTTAACAGCCTGACCTCCTTGGCGACTTCTTCATCCACCTTTCGTTTTATATAGACGGCAGCCCGCTTCTGGGTAATGAGCTCGTAAATCCGTTCCTCATTCATCTCCAGAACAGGCGCCAAGGCCCTGGCCGTAAATGAAGGATTCTCAATCTGGGGAGGGACGGCGACAATGGTCTCCACTGTGGCGCTTCCTGCCAGCAATTGACCGTTGCGGTCGTAAATGTTGCCCCTTGAGGAGCGCGTCGGTATACTGCGGTTCCACTGCTCCCATGCCTTCTTCTGCAGATCCTCGGCCATCACGAACTGCACCCAACCAAGCCGTAACACCAGGGCAACCATTATCAGGAACGTAATAAAAAAAATAAATAAAAGTCTCCGGCGTATATGTAAATTTGAGGTAGTATCCCTGACCATTTTCCTTCTCCCCGGGGCAGAGTTAATCTCCCCTTGCCGAAAGGATCAGCCATTGCCTGTCTTCCGGATACTGTAAGCCCAGCTCGTGAATAGCAATAGCTTCAATTCTTTCCAGAGAGCTTAAACTCTTTACCTCGATAAGCAGCGACTCTCTCTCTTCCTCTAATAAAATGAGTTCTCTGCGCATTTTATCAAGCTGGTAGCTACCGTAAACCGTCCGGCCGTACTGGCTGATAATACCAACTCCAATAATAATTAGGCACAAAAGCAAACCGCAGAGCAGCTTGCTTTCGCGCGGCAAAGCGGCACCCCTCGTTTTTACCGAAGGCATATTATATTTCCCGGTTTCAGGAAGAACATAGCCGCTCCTCGTTTTCTGTTCCGGCAAATAACCCGCCCTGTAACTTTCTTTTACTAACAACTTATTCACCTGCCAATCTGCTTAGAACTCTGAATATGGTTGAACTGTCTTTTCTGCTGCTCTTAAACGGGCGCTTCTGGCCCTGGAGTTTTCCGCCACCTCTTGCGGGTCGGCATAAAGAGGTTTCTTGGTTAACACTGTAATAACCGGCACTTTATTGCACCGGCAAACCGGAACCCCCGGCGGGCAAATACAGCCCCGTGCAGATTCTCTAAACTGCTTCTTAACAATTTCATCCTCCAGAGAGTGGTAGGCAATGGCAACAATCCTGCCTCCCGGCTGCAGGAGCTCGATTCCCTGTATGAGAGCTGTCCTCAACACTTCCAACTCGTTATTTACGGCGATACGCAGCGCCTGAAAAACCCGTTTGGCCGGGTGGCCGCCTTTTCGCCTGGCGGCAGCGGGAACAGCGTCCCTGATTATTTCCACAAGCTGGCTACTCCGGGAAACAGGGCCTTTGCTTTGCCGATAACTGACAATGGAAGAGGCTATACGCATGGCCCATTTTTCTTCCCCGTATTCACGAAAGATCCTGGCCAGCTCGCGTGCCGGGAGCTCTTTTAGCAATCCGGCAGCGGTTTGGGGCAAATCCCTGTCCATACGCATATCCAGGTATACATCGTCCCTGTAGGAAAATCCCCGTCCGGGGCAGTCCACCTGGTAAGAAGAGACTCCGAGGTCAAACAATAGGCCATCCAGGGCATCATAGCCAAGTTTTTCCATTACCGCTTTTAACTGCCCAAAATTAGCTTTTACGGGACAAAAAGCTTCTCCAAAAGGAGCAAGGCGCGCCCCGGCTGCTTCCAGGGCATCGCTATCCTGATCGATGCCAATCAGTTTTCCACCGGGCTGCAGCTTTTGTAAAATTGCTTCGGCATGCCCTCCTCCTCCGAGAGTGGCATCAAGCATAATTTTTCCCGGTGCAGGCTTCAGGAAAGCAAGGACCTGTTCCAGCATTACCGGAGTATGGCGGTAGTTCCCGAGCCCAGGAACCATGTTTCCACTCCTTTAATGTTTAAAACTGGAAATCCACCAGTTTTTCTGCTACCTGTTCAAAGGACAGGTCTGCTTTATTGCGATATTCTTCCCAAATCTCCTTGCTCCAAATCTCGGCCCTGTTGGATACACCGATAAAAACCACTTCCTTCTGTAAATGTGAATGCTCCCTGAGCAACGGTGGAAGTAAAATTCTTCCTTGTTTGTCTATTTCAACCTCTGTAGCTCCGGAGAAAAGCAACCTCATAAAAGCTCTGATCTCAGATTTGGTAAAAGGAAGACTTTTGAACTTATTTTCCAAACTTTTCCACTCAGACATGGGATAAAGAAAAAGGCAGCTATCCAACCCCCGGGTAATGATAAACCTCTCCCCCAGTTCCTCCCGGAAACGGGAAGGCACTATGGCGCGGCCCTTATTGTCAAGTGTATGGTAATATTCACCGATTAGCATAGCTCGTACCGCCTGCCCAGAAAAGTCAAAAATATGGATAAAGTCTGCGTCTGAGGCCAGAAGCCAATGCGGAGGCCGGGATTCTTATTCCCCTTTAACACTTGTATTTGCCTCCAACTTTCCACCACTTTAAACCACATCAAACCACTTTGATGATATATTCTACCCCCTTCTTAAAAATCCTGCTAAAAGGTAAAAAAAAATATTAAAAATTTATAGAAAAAAGAGAGAAGATCGGTGTAACAATCTATTTCTTACTGTAACTTTTTCTTTTTTCTTAGATAAAACAATAAAAGGAACGCCGCAAAAAAAAGAAAATGCCGTCGTTTATTTTTAGGATTTAGAACCTCACGCGG
>DLUO01000012.1:3249-3963 GCA_003444595.1 Bacillota bacterium | reverse complement strand
GGTAAAGGTTTACCGGTAAAAGAATGGGATGTAACATAAGTCAGCTCCACCCCCCTGTGTGAGTATAGCAGTCTAAGAAGCTCGCTTCCCGTATAACCTGTAACACCGATAATCCCCACGCGCATTAATAAAACCTCCTTAAGGCAATCCTCCCTAAAAAAAAACCCCCTCTTCCCAAAAGGACGAGAGGCATTTCTCGCGGTACCACCTTTTTTGGCCCCTCCGGGGCCCTCCTCGAGGTTGCTGCAGGCACTGCAGTTGATAGGGTATTGCCGGCAACATCATGATAACGGATTAAACCGGATAAACCTACACACCGTAAAAAGGCCCGGCATCTAAAATCGTTCCCGATAATGACAAATAGCCTTTCTCCGGCTTCAGCTCTCGCCTCCGGGGTGCGCTTCAGGTGAGTTCCGGCACCGGGTTTGCACTGTCCCCGGCTCACTGTAGCTTTCCCTTCCCCTACTCTCCCCTTCTTAAGCAACTATATAATTGTCTTGAAGAAATATTAGCACCTGGCTGTTAAAAAGTCAATATATTTATACCGGGAAATTGCCGTGCTTTTTACGTGGCCGTTCTTCATATTTATCTTTCAGCGAATCAAGTGCCCTGATGAGGTGATTGCGGGTATCCGCAGGATGGATGACATCATCAATCCAGCCGCGGGCTGCCGCAATATACGGGTTGGCAAATTTTTGCCGGTATTCGCTGACC
>DLUO01000012.1:752-3006 GCA_003444595.1 Bacillota bacterium | reverse complement strand
ATCTCCGCGGTCGGCCACGCGAAGGCGAAATCCGCCCCCAGGCTGCGCGCGTTCATAGCAATATAGGCGCCGCCGTAAGCTTTGCGCAAAATAATGCTCACCTGGGGAACAGTCGCTTCGGAGTAAGCATAGAGTATTTTGGCGCCATGACGGATAATACCTCCGTATTCCTGGTGCACGCCGGGAAGGTAGCCGGGAACATCTACAAAGGTAACAAGAGGCAGGTTAAAGCAATCGCAGAACCTGACAAAGCGGGCGATCTTGTCGGAGCTGTTTATATCCAGGCATCCGGCCAGGTACTTGGGCTGGTTGGCAATGATCCCCACCGATTGCCCGGCAATCCTGGCAAACCCGACAACGGCATTTTGGGCATAATGTTCGTGAACCTGGAAGAACTCGCTGCCATCTACGACTCTCTTTATGATCTCCACTACATCATAGGATTTGTTGGGATCGACAGGTACCAGGTTAGCGAGGTCCTCCGCCGGCAGAGTTGGTTCAACAGGAGGGACAGCAGGAGGGTTGTTCAGGTTATTGGAAGGGAGGTAGCTGAGAAGTTTTTTCAACTGCATGAAGCATTCCTGCTCGTCCTTTGCCCGGAAATGGGCAACCCCACTTATCTCGTTATGTGTGGCCGCTCCACCAAGTTTGTCAGGCGTAACTTCTTCACCGGTTACCGCCTTGATCACCTGGGGACCGGTTATAAACATGTAGCTGGTATTATCAACCATGAAAACAAAATCAGTCAAAGCCGGAGAATAGACCGCCCCACCGGCACTGGGGCCCATGATCACAGATATTTGGGGTATTACCCCGGAATTCACCGTGTTGCGGAAAAAAATGTTTCCGTAGCCGTCCAGGGAGGCTACCCCTTCCTGGATTCTGGCTCCACCGGAGTCATTAATACCGATAAGGGGCGCACCGTTTTGCGCGGCCAAATCCATGACACGGCAGATCTTGGCGGCATGCATTTCGCCCAAGGATCCCCCGGAAACGGTAAAATCCTGAGCAAAAACATATACCAGACGCCCATCCACTGTGCCGTAGCCTGTAACCACACCTTCTCCCGGCAGGGGGATGTCCAATGTGCTGGCATCTTCCAGGCCGCCCTGCACAAATGTTCCCACTTCTGTAAAACTGCCCGGATCCAGCAATTGTTCCAATCTTTCCCTGGCTGTTTGTTTCCCTTTTTTGTGCTGGTCCTCAATGCGTTTCTCGCCGCCACCCTGAAGGATAATGTCCCTTCGCTGCTGCAAAAAATTTAGTTTCTCTTCCATAAAAGAACCTCCTATTTTTCTTTAAATTTTTATCTTTAATCCTGCCTGCAGCCTGAATTTATCCTTCAGGCGCACCTATCCTCTCCGCTCCTTTTTAGTCTGCGTACTCCCACATTTTCCAGTATATCAATATCACAGAACTTTTTCAACAAGAAAAGTGCAGCGTCAAAAAGAGGTATAAAGATACGTGCTCTGCTTGCACGAACTTCAGGGCTTATCGACTTCACCACATAATTATGGTATACTCAATTTGACAACCAGGGGGGAATACTGATGAAGATAGTTGCCCTGATCGGGCCCAGCGGCACAGGCAAAAGCCACCATTGCGCGCTGGTCGCTTTCCAGGAGGGAATAGAATATATTATCGATGATGGCTTGCTGATAAAGGGCAGTCAGATACTGGCCGGCCGTTCGGCCAAAAGAGAGAATACGAGAATGGCTGCCACCAAAAGAGCTATTTTCATTGATCCGCAGCACGCCGAACAGGTTCGTGCCAAAATCAGGGAACTAAATCCTGAAAGCATCCTTATCCTGGGAACTTCTGAACGCATGGTTCGTTTTATTGCTGAAAAACTTCAAATTCCACCACCCGAAAAGATGATCCATATCGAAGAAATTGCCACTTATGAAGAAATTTCCCGGGCGCTGGAAATAAGGGAAAAAGAAAACAGGCATGTCATACCCATACCTGCATTTGCCATTGAAAAAGATTTTCCCGGATACCTGCTCGATCCCCTGAAAGCTTTTTTTAGAAGCAAAAGCAAAACCCCAACGTACAAGGCGGCGGAACATTCTATTGTGCGCCCGCTGTACAGTTCCCTGGGCAATTACTACCTCTCGGAAAATGTCATTGAACAAATAGCCGTTTACGTAGCAGAACAGGTAGAAGGAGTGGCCAGGGCTAAAATAAATCTCATTATCTCCAATAAAAACGGCATGCTTTTAAACCTGGACGTTACCTTGCTCTACGGCACCAA
>DLUO01000012.1:0-548 GCA_003444595.1 Bacillota bacterium | reverse complement strand
AGCAGGGACAGCTTATCGTAAATCTGTGAATCTTCATCTTTATCACTTTTGTGTTTTTCTATCACCAGGTGATAGCCTGCTAAAAATAACAACCATTATTTTTGTAACAAGGTAAAACAGCGCTAAAACGGCAAGTACTCCGCTCAATCCGTATACTGAAACCTGGAGACCTTTTAAAACCATTTCCATTTCCATAAAAAAGCAACCCCCCGTTATTATAAAAATGCGGGCACAAGAGCAAGCAGGAGCCCTCCCGCAACTATGGAGCCAAGCTGCCCGGCGACATTGGCGCTGATGGACTGCATAAGGATATAGTTTGTGTGATCCTCTTGCTTGGCTATTTGCTGAATGACCCTGGCCGACATGGGGAAAGCCGAAATGCCTGCTGCGCCTACCATCGGGTTTACTTTATTTTTCAGGAAGATGTTCAGCAACTTGGCAAAGACAACACCGCCGGCGGTGTCAAAGATGAAGGCTATCAACCCCATCCCCATAATAATTAGGGTATCTGTTCTTAAGAATTGTTCGGCGGTCATGGTGGAGCCGAT
>DLUO01000170.1 GCA_003444595.1 Bacillota bacterium | reverse complement strand
CAATAATCAATTACTGGAACAGGCACTTTTGCAACAGGTGTGATTTGATTGTCGCTCCGTCTTTATTTGTAAAAAAACTGCTTGAACATAACGGCATAGACGTTCCCGTCGAGGTCATTCCTACAGGTCTTCCAGACATTTGCTATACCGGCAGCAGCGATCGGCAATGGTTAAGAGATAAATATAACTTGAAGCCTGAAGAAAAAATTTTAATATATGTAGGTCGCTTGGGCAAGGAAAAAAACATACCTTTCCTGTTGGAGGCCCTGGAACTGATTGTCAAACAAATACCTCCTGTAAAGCTGGTGATTGTGGGAACGGGCCCCGAAAAGCCACATTTAAAATTAATCTGCCATCAAAAGAAACTGGAAAAGCATGTTATCTTTACTGATAAGGTTGACGATCAGGAACTCTTAAATTGCTATTCCGGGGCAGATATTTTTACCTTTGCTTCCCAAACAGAGACACAGGGGTTGGTAGTCGCTGAAGCTAAAGCATCAGGCTTACCTGTTGTGAGCCTGTTTTCTCCCACTCTGGCAGAATTTGTTTTTAACGGGAAGGATGGTTTCCTTGTCCATAGCTTACACGACTTTGTGAGCAAAATACTATATCTGCTGAGCAATGATGCTACTGTTAAGGAGATGGCGAAAAAGGCAAAGATAAATGCGATCAGGTTTTCAACACACCTTTTAATGAACAAAATGCTGGCATTATACCGTAGAGCAATCCAGTCAAAATCTGCCTGCCAGCTTTAAAGCCGCCTCCCGAGATTATGACTGAATCAATAGCTGCTTCGCCCTTTTAAGCCTGGCCAGGACTTCATCTCGCCCCAGGAAAGAAATAATCTCCAGGAGGTCTGGGCCCATCGTGCGGCCTGTAACAGCCAGCCTGACAGGCAGGTTAATTTGGCCTAAGGAAACATTTAACCTCCGGCTTAACCCTTCCAGTTCTTCCTTGATTGTTGCAGCCGCAAATGGTTCTACCTGAGACAGTGTCTTAGTAATTTCGTCCAGAATACCAGCGGCATTTTTATGGCGAAAATGTTTCTCTACACCTTTGGGGTTATATGCAAAATCGTCCCGGAAAAAATAATCTGAAGCCTCCACTACTTCCTGCAGGGTTTTGACCCTATCCCTAACCAGATCCACAACTTTTTCTATAATCCTATTCCGCTCTTTTTCTTGGTAAGAAGCCACTTTTTCACTTAATATATCGTCCTTTTCAAAAAATGGTAAAGCCCTAAGGACAATGGTTTCCAATTCCATTGTCCTTAGGTAATGCCCATTAAGCCAGATTAATTTTTTAAGATCATAGATGGCAGGGTTTTTGCTTACTTTTTCCAAAGAAAAAGAGTCAATCAGCTCATCCATTGACATTATTTCCCTGTCTTCACCAGGGGACCAACCCAACAGCGCCAGGTAGTTTATCAACGCCTCCGGCAAAATCCCCATTTCTCTGTATTCATGCACAGAGGTAGCTCCATGCCTTTTACTTAGTTTAGTATGATCGGGGGCAAGGATCATCGGCACGTGAGCATAACGGGGTATACTATAACCTAGTTGCCGGGCAATGATCTGCTGACGGGGAGTATTAGAAAGATGTTCTTCACCCCTGATAACATGGGTAATTTCCATTTTCGCATCATCAATAACCGATGCGAAATTATAAGTAGGCAAACCATCAGACTTCATGATAATAAAATCATCGAAAAGATCATTTTCAAACACTACCGGACCCCTTATAAGATCATCAACGATTGTTTGGCCTTCCTCCGGTGCTAAAATCCGAATAACAAAGCTCTGGCCGGCCATTTTTTCTTTTCTTTCTTCAGGCGATAGCCGGCGACATTTTCCGCTATAACGTGGAGGCAATCCCTGAAGGCGTCTTTCTTCTTTTTCAGCCTGCAACTCTTCGGGAGTACAGAAACAATAGTACGCCTTTCCTTCTTTAATAAGCCTTTGTGCTTCACTGTGGTAAATCTCCAGGCGCTCGGATTGAAAATAAGGCCCATACTCTCCTCCTACTTCCGGGCCTTCATCCCAATCCAGCCCCAGCCAATTTAAAGAAGTAAAAATTGTTTTTAAAAACTCCGGAGAGGAACGCTGCTTGTCCGTATCATCGATTCTTAAAATCATTTTTCCTCCGTGCTTTCTGGCAAAAAGCCAGTTAAAAAGTGTGGTCCGTGCGCCACCGATATGTAATTCTCCAGTAGGACTGGGAGCAAACCTTACTCTTACATCTGTCATTTAATTAACACCTCTTCTTTATCACGTTTATCACTTACACCTTTCAATATTTAATTTCTCCATCTTCCGGCAAAATCCTTCACTACCCAAAATCCTTCACTACCCTTAATTATGCAGATCTTCCGCCTTAAGAAGCTTCGGTTTCAATGCAGAAAGAATAGCGGCAGTTTGTTCAACATAATCCTGGTACATTTTTTTCATTTCTTCATTTTCCGCCTCCAGGGCATATTTCCCCATCTGCGCATTAACCTTTTGCAGTTGAATTATCAACTCCTTTTCCTTGACGGATTGCGGCCGGGGCTTTTTATCGTCATAAAGATCAATATATAATTTTCCATTGGTATCAAGTTGGGCCAGAGAAACAGCTTCAGGGTTTTCTACTCCCATCTCATCCAGTTTCTCCTTAAGCCAGTTTACATTATATCCCCTGTGCTGCAGATTTCTTTGCATAATTTTTCCGTGCAGTACTACAATGGCGGGGTAACCCTGCTGCTCAACTACCATTTTCAAGTCTTCCGGGGTAATACTCTCTTTCTGGCTTTTTTTAATTACACTTATTTCGCCATTTGGTTCAAGAACAGCGAATTCCACATCTTCCAGAAGCGCAATTCCTTTTAAACGTAATGCCGACATCAGATCATCAAAATTAAGCTTCGCCCGGAAGAGATTCTTTTCCCGGATTTTGCCGTTTTTAATAAGTACAAGTGGACTGCCCACGATTACACGTCTTAGATTGGGAACTCTTATGCCTAGATAATTTAAAGCAATAGA
>DLUO01000143.1:3725-3954 GCA_003444595.1 Bacillota bacterium | reverse complement strand
TTTCTTACATCAGGGAACAACCCCAGGAGGAATACAAGCTAATCATCGGGACTGATTCTCATTCGCATTTTAATGCGGAGATAACCTTCGTAACAGCGGTAATAATCCATCGTGTCGGCAAAGGGGGACGTTATTTCTATTATCGGGAGAAACATTTCTTCGTTCAGAGTTTGCGACAGCGGATTTTTTATGAAACATCTCTAAGCCTTGATGTTGCCGGCCGCATTAC
>DLUO01000143.1:1977-3502 GCA_003444595.1 Bacillota bacterium | reverse complement strand
GAGGCGGGGGATACGAAGGAGCTGATCAGAGAAGTGGTAGGGATGGTCATCGGCAGCGGATTTGATGCCCGCATTAAACCCGAATCATATGGGGCAAGCAAGGTTGCCGACCGCTATACTAAATAGAAAGAAGAATATTAGCCATTTTCGGTTTTTTTACGCAAAAAATCTTGACATACGGGCTGAAAATTGATAAAATTCAAGGCTTGCTTGACATATTTACTGATTTATGTTAAAATCATCTTGCGAGGTGATGTAAATATGGCTGCAAAAAATACCCTGGTTCAAATCCGCAAGGAATTGGAATCCCATGTCGGAGAAAAAATAAAGCTGCGGGCGAACCGGGGGCGGCGCAAGACCTTTGAAAAGGTGGGGGTCTTGGAAAGCACCTATCCTTCCATTTTTGTAATTCGTGTAGATGAAGAAAATTATTACCAAAGATTGTCTTTCAGCTATGCCGATGTCCTCACTTCAACCGTCGAGCTTAGTCTTTGCGGAGTGGATAACAAGAAAATCGCCCTGTGCGCCGGTGAATAAAAATAGCGGAATGATAAATGTGGATTTTTAATAGTATTAGGTGATTTTATTAATAAAGTTCCCGTTTAGTTAGTAGCGGGAATTTTTTATTGTACATAAAGCATTTTTACCCTGAACGGCATAATTTGATTACAAAACCCCAGCATAATTTGCTTACTGAGCTAATATTTATAATATGAGAAGCCGTATACCGCATATAAGGAGGAAGGATGATGGGACGGAGCACTTCCAAAAGAGATCAAATAGAGCTGCTTACCACAAATTTTAGCTGCAGAACGCTGGTAGGGGAGACAATCTTGCGTTTTTTGCTGGTAAAAGATCTGCTTATAGAAGAGGAACCGGCCAGGGAAAAGGTGCGGCCTTTACCCCTGGGGGATGTGGCAGCCTGGATCGGCAGCTTGGATGTGAGTATCGATGCCAGGGACAGGGTTAAGGTGCTGGGCAGCGTTGAAGGTAAAGCTGTTTTTTACAGCAGTACAGGACCCATGGATGAGATCTGGCAGGGAGAAGAATTCAGGAAAGATGTGGATTTCCCCGGAGCACTGCCCGGGATGGAAGTAAACAGCCACGGCCGGATTTCTTATATCACAGAGGGAGACTCTCCCCTGGAAGCAGAGGGAAAACTGCTTTACCAGCTTAAAATAGAGGTGGAATTATTTTTATCCATAATTGATCCCCAGCAAGTTGAGGTGGCCATAGGAGTAAAAGATATCTCCCCCGAGAAAGTTAGCCGCGGGATAATTGCTGCTGAGGAGCTGGTAGGCGAGGATGTCGTTTCTGTTCCTGTGACGGAGGAATTTACCTTTGAAGAGGAGCCCGGGTATATAAAATTCCTGCGTGGTTACATCAAAGATTTCTCCTGGGAGCAGGGGAAAGAGGTCGTGAACTTAAAAGGGGAGTTGGTAACGGTATCTTATTTCTGTGCCGGCAGTGAACGCGGGTTTAAAGAGAAAAGGCGTCAGTTCACCGCGCAGGCGTCCTTTTCCCA
>DLUO01000143.1:0-1726 GCA_003444595.1 Bacillota bacterium | reverse complement strand
TCCAGCAGGAGGTTATCAGCGACATACAGGGGGTTAACGTCAAAAAGGAATACATGCTGCTCCCCAAACAGCTTGGAACAGTAAAAGAGTCTCTGGAACTGGTTCAGAAACTCTCTTTAGCTTACCCGCAGCAGGTAGCCTCAGGACCCTACCGTCTCTTTAACCTTGAATTGGAACCTCGTGACGGCACAATCAGCGTGAGCGGCACACTGGAAAAGAATCTATACTATCTTCCGGCGGAGAAAGAAGAACTTGGATTTGAGGAAGAAAGCGAAAAAGAAAAATTACCCCTGATAAGAAAGATGGAAGAAGATTTCCAGTGCACTCTTTACCTCCCCGGAGCCGGAGCGGAATCAGAGGTAACGGCATACCTCAGCGTTAATGCTTCTGAATTTGCTCCCACAGAAAATGACACACTCCAGATAAACCATGCCTTGCTGGAGGTAAAAGCCAGGGCCAGGCAGGAATTTTCAGTGATAGTACCTTATCGTGTGGCACCGGGGACCAGCATTGTAATATATGCTGCCAAGCGTGGTGATACTCTGTTGAAGGTAGCCCGTAGCTACGGTGTAAAACCGCTGGCCATAGCAGAGGCGAATGGCCTGGAAGAGGACGCTTCCCTGGATATAGGGCAGAAATTGCTGATTCCTTTGATGTTTTCCAGCGAATAATACGAGCCGTAGCCTTGGCCCTGCGCAGGATCACTGAAAGTATTTTTGCGGAACGAACACTCTATCTTGACGGTTTCTACACTTATCAGGGGAGTTTACTGCCGGCTGTGTAGTGGATGGGCCGGCAGTTTCGTTTATTCAGTCCTTTTTTAGGGATGGGGCTTTCCAGCCTGGTATTTGTAGCAGTTAAAGATAGTTTGTGTAATTATATGTCAATCATTGCATAAATATAAAAAAATAATTAATTTGTGCAAATAATAAAGGATTATAAAGGAAATTGTCGAAACAATATACAGGCAGCCCAAGAAATGGAAATAAATATACTTACTTAAGGAGGTTTTAAATATGGCAGAGGAGAAAGCTTTGCAAAACAGCAGTGAAGACGAAAAAAAATACGGGATGCTGGAAGCCCTGATTAAGGCCGCTCCGGTAATGCAGAAACTATTTCCGTTGGACTGTATGATTGGCATAACTGATAAAAATAACACATACTTGACTTATCTTCCGTCAAAAGATGTAAATCTGGGAAATGTTATCGGGACGAAAGTTCCCAAGGGGGACCCGCTGTACGAGGCGGTGAGTACAGGAACACCTCAGAGGCTTACTGTTCCCAAGGAAACTTTTGGCGTACCCTTTAGAGCGACAGGTGTCCCGCTGTTTGATGATAACGGTGATATTATCGGGGCGATTGGCCTGGGAATGAGCTTGAAAGAACAGGAGATTCTCACAGAAGCGGTCCAATCTTTTGCCGCAACTTCGGAAGAAGTTGTGGCTGCTTCGGAAGAGCTTGCCGCTTCGGCACAGGAACTGGCTAACCAGATGGAAACGCTGGCCCAGTTGCAAAAAGATATGGTCGAACAGGTTGAAAAGACCGACACGATGTTGAACTTTATTAACAAAGTTGCCGCAAATTCCAATCTCCTCGGGCTGAATGCCAGTATTGAGGCGGCCAGGGCAGGTGAACATGGACGGGGCTTTGAAGTTGTGGCTGCTGAAATCAGGAAAATGGCGGACAGCAGTGCAAATTCTGTCCAGGAAATCCGGGATATTATCGC
>DLUO01000134.1:3866-4454 GCA_003444595.1 Bacillota bacterium | reverse complement strand
ATGACAGAAAAAAGTGCAAAAAAAACAGTCAAATCCGTTCTACGTATAAACATTAATAAGACCCTGCTCTCTTTGTTATTAACATAACTTTAGCGGAAATCTTAAAAAAAGTCGAACAGCAGGCAGGAGCATAAAAAGGAAAAATTACCGATATTTCTCTATGTTTCACCCGTTTTTTACATATTTCGAACTTTATGCCGGCAACAAAAAAAAGAGCTCTAAAGAAGCTCAAAAAAGACCTATGGCTATGCCGCAGATAAAAAGCAGGCCAAACTGCAGGTGCAACCTTGCGGTAAGCACATCAATAATAGGAAGCTGGGCGGATTCTTTCCCCTGTGAGGTCACCTCTATTACCCTGATAGGCTTTAAAGCAAGGGGCAAGGTTAAAAGGGTAAGGAGCGACCATGTACATATCAAGTCGCAAACTACCATAACGATAACCAGGAAATAGGCACTGGTAACGAGCAAGTAATAAACAAATCGTGCTCTTTTACGTCCCAGGAGGATAGAGGGATTAACGATCCCAAAGCTGCTGTCGTGGTCGATATCGCGGTATTCGTTGGAATATAAAATGGCGGCTACCAGGCA
>DLUO01000134.1:0-3565 GCA_003444595.1 Bacillota bacterium | reverse complement strand
AAAAATACCCGGCCAGAATTCCCAACGCACCCAGCAGCAACAGTACAGGCCCCCTGACCATAAATAGATACAGGGCGATGGGAACGACCAGAAGCACAGTGACAATGCCGCCTTTAAGTATCTGCCCCGGGGAGAGGAGCCCTTCAACCAGAACTCCGCTGGAACCATAGGAATATGGAGTGTCCAGACCGTTTAGAAAATCAAAATAATCATTAAAAAGGTTCGTGGCAGAATGGATTAAAACCCCGCCGACCAGTGTCAGGGAAAAAAGGAAGGGATTAAAGAAACCGTCGTCAAGTGCCAGTATGCCCCCCAGAAAGATCGGTACAATCGAGGCCGGATAAACCCAGGGGCGTACAGCACGCACCCAGTGCTTGAAAACAAGCACCCAAGAGCACCCCTTTTTACTTGTAATTATGCCCCATTATATCATAAATTAATAGCATTTACCCGGCGATGCAGGCGAAATTAAGGGTACGTTGCAGGGTTTCACGGCACAGGCCGTCAATTTTTGCAAAATCCATGTTCGGAATATATAGCTCCTCCAGTTCATCATGGGCTGCTTTTGCCCTGGTGAGAAAAGTAACGGCTTCACTTAGAGCGCTTTGATACTTAAGCCGGAAAGCGCGCTTCTCTTCCTGCAGGGCACGGGGCAACTTGGGAGCAAATTCCCGGGCATCTATTTCCCGGCTGGCTTCAGGGCGAGAAAAATAGTGGGGTTCCATGCTGTTAATAATGGCTGTACAGAGTTCCGGTATAACCAGATGGTCTATCCTGTGGGGCTCAAAAGCACAGTGGTAAGCCTCTATGTAGAAATTGCGCATGGCAGCGGCATCCGCCACTCTTTCTATAACCTTACCTTTGGCCTTTCTGTTTCCGCCGTGAATAATGTAGACATTATCCAGTCCTTCAACCAGGGTATCCAGGAAATTAACTGTTCCCCCGGGAGAAATCGCTGAAGCAAAAAGTCTCCTCACCCCACTGTAGCCTTTTACTGCACGTTTGCCCGACAATATTTCATCAATCAGTTCCAGGGCCAGTAGGTTCCAGGGATCCTGGGGCAGCCCCTCCTCCGCGTTGTCACAACTCTCCGATGCTTCAAGATACAACGCGGCTGCGGCCAGAAGCCTGTAAGCCTGCTTAAAAAGCCTTTCTATCTCTGCAGTTAACTTTATTATAGAGTCTCTTTTTTCCCTTATGCCATGTTCATTTAAATAATTTCCAAAATGAATTATCTCATCAACAGCACCCGGATTAACGGGGTCTACGATATGAGGAGCGGTACCGTCCATAAAGACTATTCCCGGGCCTGGAATAACCAGACCGTCCAGAGAACCGCTGTCAGAGGCACAGTGGTGGTACTCCACAGCAAAACCGCGCTCTTGCATTTCCTTGCCGATCTTTTCCATAAAGGTAGATTTGCCGACACCGGGCCCTCCTTTAATAATAAAAACCCTGTTGGCATGCGGAAAGGCTATCTGGTCAAAAAATGAATAGAAGCCATACGCTGAATTGGAACCGGGGAAAACCCGGCGCACTTTTCTCGCATTTCTCACCATCAGAAACTTCCTTTTTTGCTTTATTTTATGTTAGGAACACAGAAATGTGAGTTTCCGGCTGCAGGATATGGAGTAACTTGATGGGCAGGACAGATTTGTATCTCTCCTGCCCTCATGGTAGACCCTTATAGAGGTAGAATCAGGGGAATTTATGCCCGCCGACATAGTGTATCATGAAAGAGGAAATCATGGAGAAAAATAGTTAACATCTAATGGTGCGCATCTTTCCAGTCATAGAAATCAATACTGTATTCCTCTTCGCCGTATCTCCAGCCCACCTGCACATAAGAATTGATAAGAAAGTCTTCTTTAAGTTTCTGTTCAGAAACGCCCACGGTCACCTTTTCCTGCCAGGAATCAACTTCATGTTTTAAACGGAGCTCAATCTCTTCACCCGGTTGGATGGTTTCATATTCTGCCGCCAGGGCGTCTTCAATTAACGTATGCGTAAGAGGGCTGCCGATCATAATCCATACATCTTCCGCGGGCTTCTCGCCCAGGTATTTTACGCGGCAAAATGCTTCCATCACAGCTTGTCCGGGCGTCAACTCCAGCTGATTCTCCTTTTCTTCAACTTTCCAAACCTCTTTCCAGTATTTGTCCGGCCGCAAACCCGCCATCACTTCTTGCTCTTCCATGCGGCAGCCTGTAGAAAAAAATAGTAAGGCTATTAATATAAGTAACAATAGTTTACGCATACCTTTTCTCCTTTCTTAATTGTAAATACGGCAAAAAAATAACCTGCCTTATAACGGGCAGGCATGGTGTCTTTTAATGTGTTAGTCTTTCAGCGCACTAAGAATGGAACGCAATCTTTCTCGGTAACCTGCATTTTCAATAATCGTTCCTGTCACTACCATATCAGCGCCGGCCTGCCTTACACGCCGTGCATCAACAGCAGTACGGATGCCTCCTCCGACAATTAACGGAACCGAAAGCTCTTTTTTAACGGCACGAATCATGCCGGCAGGAATGGGTTGGGCGGCATTTACACCTGATTCAAAATATACGTACCCCATGCCAAAAAGCTCTGCTGCAACCGCATAGTTCGTAGCCATCCAGTAGTTATCCCTGGAAATAAGATCCACATTCGCAGCATCTCCAACTTTCATGCCCGGCTCTACCGCAATATATCCGACAGGAATAGTCTCTACTTCCATCCTTTTCAGGATGATAGCCGCCTGGGCCTGCCCGCCGCAGAAATAGTATGGGTTTTTCGCATTAAGAAGGCTTCCAAAGAAAAAGGCGTCAAAGGAAAAACACAGGGCTTCTCCCCCTGCAGGTGAATATACAAGGGGGATCGAAATTTTCTCCTTGATCGCTCTCGTCGTCTCCAGTAGGTTTCTTTGCGAAAGGCCGTTTAATCCTGTAACCAATATAAGATCGCTACCCACTTCCTGAGCCGTAAGGGCTAGACGGGCCGCTGCATCCGGCGACTGCTTCATCGGGTCAATGAGGGTAATATGAACAGTGCCTTTCTTTAACTTTTCTTTTAAATACTGGGTTACGCTCATAATCAACCTTCTCCGGTTTCTTCTATCGTACCTCTCTTATGTTTATTATAATAAACTTTTAGATATTTGACAACTACCAAGATTTCCCGTTTAGCTGCTCCAGCCCTGAATTCTTTCCTTTTAAGCGAATTCTCTATACTAAAAAACAATGCTTTAATGTACGTAAATTATTCCAAGAGATACAGCACAACGATAAAATTACTGGCGGAAACACTTTTCCGTTTGTTCTTAGAAATAAAAAAGCTGACAAGAGCTCTGCCAGCTTTGTTTCCTTTTTATAAATTTTAACGCTTGGAAAACTGGGGTGCACGGCGGGCTTTCTTTAAACCGCATTTTTTCCGCTCTTTCATACGGGGATCCCGTGTGAGGAACCCTTCTTTTTTCAATAAGGGCCGGTACTCGCTATCTGCTTCCAACAGTGCCCTGGCAATACCATGCCTGATCGCGCCGGCCTGACCGGTAAATCCTCCTCCTTCAACCTTAGCCATGACA
>DLUO01000183.1 GCA_003444595.1 Bacillota bacterium | reverse complement strand
AGATGTGTATAAGAGACAGACATAAGGATAAAAAAAGTCTTTTATAGCCAAAAATGAGGATGAATTGCAGCAGGTTATATAGGCTGCCGTATACAAGAACGTAAAATCGTCATGATGCTCTCCGTCAAAAACGCTTGCCACCCAGGGTATTTGAAAAGAGTTGCTTAAATCCGCAGCCATTCTGAATAAATCGGGATGAAAAACATGCAGCAGATCAAAACGGTGGTAATAAAGCAGATTTTGTACCTGCTGCCAGTTTATATTTAGCGAGCTTTGCAAACCGGATTTATTTATAAATTTTTTATAGAGCTCTAAAAGGGAGGGAGGGATTCCCGTTAAAACAAGGTGCAGCTTCAGTCCCTTGTGGACAACTCCTCTTGCCCAGGCCATAACGGCCTCAGTGTTGCCGCTGAAGTCGAATTTGTTCAACCATAAAACGCGCACTGCCATCACCTGCCTCAGTAAAAATATATGAAGCACTTCAGCAATATCTGCCCCTTTTTTTATTAACTCCCATGCCGGGTGCCGCCGCCGGTTAAAGGCATTGCCTGATACATGTCTAGATGATATAATGAGCGCAAAAATAGATGATCATTGTGTCTTTTATCTACAGTTAACACATAATAACGGAGGGGCAATGTTAATGAGAAAAGAGATTATAAAAGTAGGGCTTCTGGGTATGGGTACGGTCGGCTCGGGGGTGCTCAAGATCCTGGAGATGAACAGGGAGCAGGTTAAAAACAGGGCCGGAGCAGCCATTGAGGTAAAAAAAATTCTTGTCAGGGACTTGCATAAAAAGAGGCCGGTAAACATAGACAGGCAGCAGCTTACAACAGATCCCCGGGATATTTTACATGATCCTGAGATAGATGTAGTAGTAGAGGTGATCGGCGGCACCGGGGATTCCCGTCGATATATTGAAGAAGCTCTGCGTCATAAGAAGTTTGTTGTTACCGCTAACAAAGATCTGATGGCTACGGCCGGGACGGATCTTTTACTTCTGGCCAGGGAGCATAACCGCAATATCTATTATGAAGCCAGCGTAGGGGGAGGTATTCCCCTGATCAGGCCTTTAAAGCATAGTCTCGGGGCTAACAGAATAATCCGTTTGCTGGGAATTATCAACGGGACAACCAATTATATTTTAACTAAAATGAGCATGGAAAAGATGGAGTTTGAAACGGCCCTGGCAGAGGCCCAGGCCAGGGGGTTCGCCGAGCAAGACCCAAGCAGTGACCTGGAAGGGAAAGATGCTGCTTACAAGCTTTGCATCCTGGCGATGCTGGCTTTTAACTGCCATGTCCGCTTCGAGGATATTTATGTGCAGGGGATCAGCGGCATCAGCAAAAGGGATGTTTTTTATGCCGGAGAGCTTGGATTTGCCATCAAGCTTCTGGCTATCGGTGAAGAAATGGAAAAGGGGCTGGCCTTGAAGGTGCATCCGGCATTGATTCCTCTGGATCATCCCCTCGCCTCCGTTTATTATGAAAATAACGCGCTGTTCGTAGTCGGCAACGCCGTGGGAGAGACAATGTTTTACGGACTGGGAGCAGGGGCGCTGCCTACCGGCAGCTCTGTTGTTGCCGATTTAATTGACGTTGCTCGTAATATTAACCATCAGGTAGAAAACGGTGTCATGGAGACGGATTTTCAGGCCAAAAGCGTTGTTCCTATAGATGAACTGCCATCTGCTTTTTATTTGCGTTTGCAGGCTGTTGACCAACCCGGAGTTTTCGCCCGCCTGGCTACAGCCTTTGGAGATGCGCGGGTTAGCCTGGATATGATTTTGCAAAAACGCAGTGTGGGAGGCATGGCCGAGATTGTCCTGGTAACTCATGCCGTGGAAGAAAAATCTTTTAACCTTGCCCTGGAAACAATTAAGAGTTCTCCGGTCATCAAGAAAATAAACAGTGTTTTGCGGGTAATTGAAAAATAAAATATGGAAATAAAAGTATATCTGCAAATCTTTCCTTTCGGCAGGAATAAATATATACCTTGTGGAATAAAAATTAATAATGATCTGCTGCTGTTTCCGTTATTTTTGTCGTTGTATACGCACCAATAGAGAAACTTGGTGAAAGTGCCAATGGAGATCTCGCATTATCTGGGGAGGCCGACCTGGGCAGATATCAACCTCTCCCATCTGGCTTCTAATGTCAGGGAATTTCGAAATTTTTTACCTGACACTGTCAAATTGCTGGCCGTAGTAAAGGCGGACGCTTACGGCCACGGCGCTTGCGAAGTCGCCGAGGTCGCCCTGCAGGAAGGCGCTTCGATGCTTGGGGTAGCTTCTTTGGAGGAGGGTGCGGCTCTTCGACAAAGAGGAATCAAGTCTCCCATTCTTATTCTGGGTTGCACGGATCCTCGCCAAAACCTCTCTTTGCTGGAAATGCAACTTACGCCGACTGTTTTTAGCTGGGAAGCGGCTTCTTCTTTTTCGCAGCAAGCTCAGGCCAGAGGGAAGCGGGCTGCCATTCATGTAAAAATTGATACGGGCATGGGGAGACTGGGGCTGGCGGACCCGCAAAATACTATAGATTTCCTGGAGAGAGTGGCTGCTCTTCCCGGAATAATACTGGAAGGAGTATATACACATTTTGCGGCTGCCGATGAGAAAGACAAAAGTTTTACCCGGCACCAACTGCGCCTTTTTAATAGCATACTAAGCGCATGTAAGGAGAGAGGGATTGAAGTTCCCTTGAAGCATGCCGCCAACAGTGCAGCAGCGCTGGAGCTCCCGGAAACGCATCTGGATATGGTAAGGATCGGTATCGGATTATATGGCTGCTATCCTTCCAGAGAAATGAATAATCAAATAAAGCTGCTTCCTGTTATGTCTTTAAAAAGCCGGATCATTTTTTTAAAAAAAGTGTCGGCCGGAACCCCCGTGAGCTACGGGAGGACCTACTTCGCTCCGGATGATACAACCATAGCCACAGTACCGCTGGGATATGGTGATGGCTATAACAGGCTATTATCCAATAAGGGTTTTATGCTGGTACAGGGCCGGAGGGTTCCCATAGCCGGAAGGGTTTGCATGGATCATACCATGCTTGACGTAGGAAAAATTCCCTTTGTTCAGGAAGGGGATGAAGTGGTTGCTTTTGGCCGGCAGGGTCATGGGGAGCTTGACGTGGAGGAGATTGCTGAACAACTGGGAACTATCAGCTACGAGGTGCTATGCAATATCGGCAGCAGGGTTCCCAGGGTGTACTGGCGTGACGGTCGTGTTGAGAGTATCAGGTTCGCCGGATCTTGCCACAGTATATAAAAAAAGATGCATAAAAGAATGGCATAACAGGATAATAAATAATATTGCATGATTTTTTTGATTCAATTTCTTCCCAAGGGGGTGCTTTCCGTGGCGAGGACCAAGAGAATAATGATCAGCTTGCCGCAAAATTTGTTAAAGGAAGTTGATGGTGTGGTAGAAATGGAAAAAAGGACCCGCAGTGAATTTATCCGGGAAGCGATGAAACTTTATCTTCAGGAACGTAAAAAAAGGCAGATTAGGGAACGTATGCAGGAAGGGTATATAGAAATGGCCCGGTTGAATTTAGCCCTGGCCAACGAGGCCATATCTGCGGAAAATGAGGCAGACCGGCTTGCCGAGGAACTGGTAAATGGAGAGTGAAAGCGGTGGATGTTAAACGCGGGTTCATTTTTTATGCCGACCTGAGCCCTGTTGTCGGTTCTGAACAGGGGGGGTTCCGTCCCGTTTTAGTTATACAAAACAACGTTGGAAATAAATATAGTCCCACGGTAATTGTAGCGGCAATTACTTCCCACATTGAAAAAGCAAAGCTGCCGACACATGTAGAGCTGTCGGCAGTAGAACATGGTCTCGAAAAAGATTCAGTTATTCTTCTGGAACAAATCCGGACAATTGACAAACAGAGATTGCAGCAAAAGATAACAGAGTTGGATGAAAAAGTAATGGCCAAGGTGGATGAGGCCCTGAAGATAAGCCTGGGGTTGATTGATTTTTAATCCTTATAATTACATTTTTATTAATATTATTAAATAGTACCGACAAAAATTATCGGGGAACCACGGCGTTTTCAATATACTCCGCTGGTAAACCCGTTTTTTAATTTTTGGGGTGAAAAAGATGATACCGTTAGGAATTACCTGTGTTTATAATGAGAATTTAAACTATGCCCGTCTGGGCTTTGATTATATCATGGCGATTGAGAAAGCCGGATTTATTCCGCTCCCGGTTTCTATATTAAAGGAAGAATCCATACCCGAGCTCCTAAAAATTATCAAAGGTCTCGTTCTTTCAGGTGGAGGCGATGTTGACCCACTTTATTACGGGGAGGAACCGCTCCCGGGCCAGGGAGAGATTTCTCCTCTCCGCGACAGGATAGAAGTAAAACTGGCCAGGGCCGCTTTGGAAAAAGATTTACCG
>DLUO01000106.1:2994-4324 GCA_003444595.1 Bacillota bacterium | reverse complement strand
TCTCTCTTTTTGCCAATCCCCGCAATGCGGCCGCCGGTTCCCTGCGGCAACTGGATCCCAAGGTAGCTGCGGAAAGGCCCCTTGATATTTTTGTTTTTTCCTTGAATGGAATTTCGGGGGTGAAGTCCCTTTCTGCGCACTGGGATACGCTACAGTATCTGAAGGAGCTGGGGTTCAAGGTTAATCCCCTCGTTTCCCTCCTAACGGACTTGGAGCAGATTATGGATTACTATCGTAATATAGAATCCAGGCGCCATGAGTTGCCCTATGATATAGACGGTGTGGTTTTAAAGGTCAACGAACTTCATTGTCAGCAACAACTGGGCAGTACCAGCAGGGCGCCACGCTGGGCTGTTGCCTATAAATTTATGGCGGAAGAAGCAGTTACGCGTGTAAAAGATATTGAGGTGAACGTGGGGCGTACAGGTGCCATCACGCCGGTTGCCATCCTTGAACCAGTGCTCCTGGCCGGTTCCGTAGTCAAGCGGGCCAGCCTGCATAACGAGGATGTTTTAAAGGAAAAAGAGGTAATGATCGGTGATGAAGTTGTCGTGCATAAAGCCGGTGACGTGATTCCAGAGGTTGTAAAGGTAATTAAGGAGAAGAGAACGGGCCGTGAACGTGCTTTTAGCATGCCGCAATTGTGCCCCTCCTGCGGGAAGGGTTTGCAGCGGTTAAGCGGTGAGGTGGCCTGGAGATGCTTAAATCCGGCCTGCCCGGCGCAGTTGATCGAAAGAATCATCCACTTTGCCTCCCGAAACGGCATGGATATCTCCGGATTGGGCGAATCTCTGGCGCGACAGCTTTACGAATCCGGCCTGGTAAAAGATGTCGGCGATCTATATACATTAAGCAGAGAAAAACTGGTGCAACTGGAGCGAATGGGAGAAAAATCAGCGGAAAACCTTCTTGAAGCCCTGCACAAGAGCAAGGGGAACCCCCTGCATAAATTGCTGGTTGCCCTGGGAATCCGCTTTGTAGGGGAGAGGGCGGCCCGTATACTGGCGAATCATTTTAAGAGCCTGCCGGAGATTGCCGTCGCACCTGAAGAAGAGATAACCGGGCTGGAGGAGATCGGCCCCAAAATAGCTTCTTCGATCAAACATTTTTTTAATCAAGAAGAAACTAAACGGATTATTAAAAAACTGGAAGATGCGGGAGTCAATTTTAAAGAAGAGCCGGAAAACGAGGGAAATAACGGAGTTTTAGAAGGTTGTACCTTTGTCCTGACCGGTACATTAAAAGACTATACCCGCCGGGAGGCCACACTGCTCATTCAAGCCAAAGGAGGAAAAGTAACCGGAAGCGTCAGTAAAAATACAGATTATGT
>DLUO01000106.1:2298-2732 GCA_003444595.1 Bacillota bacterium | reverse complement strand
TTCTTACTGAAGACGACTTTAAGAGCCTGATTTCTTAACTGGTTTTATATTGTGACGGGGGTGTTCTTTAACAAGGTTGATTGCTTTGGTAACGGCACCGATAACATCAATATATTTTTGCATTTCCAGGAGATCGGCCCGTGCATAGGATGCTCCCTTGGGTGTGACCACATAACGGGGAGGTAGGTTGTTCAGCGCGATAGCGGCAATATCCAGACGGCATTGCTCACAGGTGCAGACATTTTCAGTGGCCAAATCCTGAATAGCCTGGAAAACGGTTTCTTCCATCAGATTTTGTAAAACAGGCATGGCATATCATCCTTCCCAAAAATATTTTTAGCTTTCCCACGTAGGGGAGTGGGTTAGACAGAACACTGGTTGTATTCGACAGTATTGTTCTCCTCTCCTGCTTATCATACTAGATTATATTATCC
>DLUO01000106.1:0-2247 GCA_003444595.1 Bacillota bacterium | reverse complement strand
AAAGAAAAGAGTAGATCCCAACGTAATGCCTTCATAATGCGAGGGGAGGTGGTCGTGTGCGGGAAGTGCACGTAAGTTTGCTGACCGCCGCTGTAGCCGAAATGTGCCGGGAGGCCAACTATTACCTGGGAGCAGACATTATCAGTGCTTTGCAAAAAGGCCTGGAAGAGGAGATTTCACCCGCGGGAAAGGCCGTTTTCCGGGAACTGCTGGAAAACGCCCGCATTGCCGGGGAAGAAAAAATACCCATCTGCCAGGATACCGGTTTTGCCGTTCTCTTCGTAGAAATGGGGCAGGAACTTCATTTTGTAGGGGGAGATTTTAACGAGGCGATCCATGAAGGCGTGCGGCAGGGGTACCTGGACGGATTTTTAAGAAAATCGATCGTTAAAGATCCTCTCCGCAGAGAGAATACAGGGGATAACACTCCCGCCGTTATTCATCTAGAAATTGTACCGGGTGATAAGCTTAAATTAATCTTTGTTCCCAAAGGCGGGGGCAGTGAAAACATGAGCGCTGTGAAGATGCTCACACCTTCCCTGGGAAAAGAAGGGCTGGTGGATTTTGTTGAAGAAACAGTAGCCGGCGCCGGGGCAAGTGCCTGCCCCCCGATGGTCGTGGGAGTGGGGTTGGGCGGCACCTTGGAGAAAGTCACTTACCTGGCCAAAAAAGCGCTGTTACGTCCGCTGGGTCAACCCCACCACGATCCTTTCTACGCCGGTCTGGAAATGGAGTTGCTGGAAAAAATAAACAGGACGGGAATCGGGCCCCAGGGATTCGGCGGGCGTTTTACAGCCTTGGCAGTGCATATCGAGGCCTTTCCCTGCCATATTGCGAGCATGCCGGCAGCTGTTAATATAAACTGTCATGCCAGCCGCCATGTTGAACGCATTATTTAACTATTTTCAAGGAGGCCTCTGGTTGGATGGAGATAAAAAGGATCAAACCCCCTTTGTCCGACGAAGATGTTTTGAAATTGAGAACAGGCGATAAAGTTCTTATCTCCGGAGTGGTCTATACCGCCCGGGACGCTGCCCACCAGAAGCTGGCGGAGTTGCTGGCGAGGGGAGAGCCATGGCCTGTCGATTTAAAAGGACAGATTATCTACTATGTCGGGCCAGCTCCGGCTCCCCCCGGGCGGGTTATCGGTTCTGCCGGTCCTACCACCAGCGGCAGGATGGATGCCTATACTCCCGCTGTGCTGCGCCACGGCGTTAAGGCTTTAATCGGCAAGGGGAGCCGTAATCAGTCCACCCGCCAGGCTTTAAAAGATTACAAAGGGGTTTACCTTGCCGCTACAGGGGGTGCCGGAGCCCTGCTGTCCAAGGCTATTAAGGAGTCGGAGATCGTGGCTTATCCCGAACTGGGTACGGAGGCTATCCACCGTCTTGTCGTGGAAGATTTCCCGGCTATTGTCATTAATGATGCTTACGGCGGCGATCTCTACGAAGAGGGACGTAAGAAATATATTCTGGAGCAGCAAGAGCAAAGATAAACATTGTTAATTATTAGTTCTTGGGTATTAGTTTTTTAAGATAGAGGGGAGGTCAGTCCCTTGAATAAGGACGAGTTGTTGGCCAATGCACAAAAACCTGCTGAAGAGGCCATGAAATTACATCCTTTTTACCAGGGCAAGGTGGAGGTAACCCTGAAGGCTGCTGTCCATGATTACCATGATTTCGCCGTATGGTATACTCCGGGGGTGGCGGCTCCCTGCCGGGCTATTCAAGCCCGTAAGGAAGAGGTGTACAGGTTAACAAATAAAGCCAACTTTGTGGCCATAGTAACCGACGGCACGCGTGTTTTGGGGTTGGGCGACATTGGCCCGGAGGCAGCCCTGCCGGTCATGGAAGGCAAGGCACTCCTTTTTAAGTACCTGGGAGGCGTAGACGCCTTTCCCATCTGCCTGGATACGCAGGATGCCGATGAGCTTATTAATACCGTAAAATTGCTGCAGCCGAGTTTCGGCGGGATCAACCTGGAGGATATTGCCAGCCCCAAATGTTTTTACATCCTGGAGCGGCTGCGCCGGGAGTGCCATATCCCTGTATGGCACGATGATCAGCAGGGGACAGCCTGTGTTACTTTAGCCGGGCTGTTCAACGCTTTGCAGATAGTGGGTAAAGAGTTGGAGAAAGTTAAAATAGCGATGATTGGCGTGGGCGCGGCAAATGTTGCCACCGTCCGTCTTTTGCTTGCTGCCGGTGTTCCCGGTGAAAATATTGTTATGTGTGACAGCAAGGGGAT
>DLUO01000046.1:4061-6872 GCA_003444595.1 Bacillota bacterium | reverse complement strand
AAGCGAACCCTGAAGCGAGCGCCAGCCTTCGCCATCCCTACTAATGGGAATTGGCCGGGTAGGTCGTCAGAGGCCTTAGTAAGCCGTAGAACTTTACGAGCGGAACCCGGAGTTTCGCCCGCAGCAAGCGCTGCTCCATTTCCATAGTGAAGCGAGCACCAACCCTCGCCCGCACCTATTTCATATTCACTGGAGGAGTCTGTTGCCTTGAACCGCTTGATCCTGGCTTCCGCTTCACCGCAACGAGCTGCTTTATTGAAACAGATAGGTCTTGACTTTCAGGCAATAAAGAGCGATTATTGCGAGCCGATTATACATGATGCAGGCCAGGTGGAGAGGGTCGCCCTGGCCAAAGCCCGGAACGTTGGCGCAAGATTTCCTGATGATCTGATTTTAGGGGCCGATACAATTGTGATCTGTGCAGGAAAAGTGCTGGGGAAACCCCGGGATGAGCGGGAAGCCCGGGAGATGTTAATGTCGTTAAGCGATAAAGTCCACAAGGTTGTTACAGGGGTTGCCCTGGTCCAGGGAACCCGGGAGATTTCTGCCCGGGAGGAAACGCTCGTCTGGTTGCGTAAAATTGATGAAAAAGAAATTAATGCTTATGTGAACTCGGGAGAACCCTTTGACAAGGCCGGCTCATATGCCGTTCAGGGTAAAGGTGCTGTTTTTGTTAAAAAAGTTGAAGGATGTTTTTTTAATGTAGTAGGGCTGCCTCTGGCCAGGACTGTTGATCTGCTTAATAAATGGGGCTTTTCAATCTGGTAAGTTATTGTTAAATTATACTATATAGTGTGATTTTTAAGGGCGGGTTTAAAAGGGAAACAGTTATACAAAACGGATCATGTATTGCGGGGTCTAGAATTTAGGCCAGGAGAGGAGGGGATTAAGGCGAAAAAAAAGCTGACAATTAGAGATTTGCCTTCCGAGGAGCGCCCCCGTGAGAGGATGAAGGAACTGGGAGCTGAAAAGCTAACCAATGCAGAGCTTCTGGCCATAATTATAAGGACAGGCTATCATGAAGAGACAGCCCTGCACCTTGCGGAGAGGATTATTTCTCAGGCAGGAGGCCTGCGTTTTCTACCTGATTTTACTCTGGAAGAGTTGCAGGAGATTAAGGGAATCGGTCTGGCCAAAGCTGTTCAGATTAAGGCCGCCTTGGAACTTGGCCGGCGTATGGCTTCCACCCTGCGCCCAGCCACTCTTTCCCTGGGGTCTCCTCGTGAGGTTGCCGATTTCTTAATGGAAGAGATGCGTTATTATCGTAAAGAATATTTTAAGATCATCCTTTTAAATACGAAAAATCAGATTATCTCCGTGGAGGATGTATCTATTGGAAGCCTAAATTCTTCAATTGTTCATCCAAGGGAAATTTTTAACCTTCCCGTAAAGAAAAGCGCTGCCGCCGTGATTTTAATACATAACCACCCCAGCGGTGATCCTACTCCCAGCCGTGAAGATCTTGAGGTTACGAAAAGGCTGGTAGAAGCGGGAAAGATTCTCGGGATAAATGTGCTGGACCATATTATTGTCGGCGAAGGAAAGTATTTAAGCTTTAAAGAGAAAGGGCTTATGGATTAAAAAAATGGCATAATATGCTAATAAAGGAAAATAACACTTGTTGTGACAACTTTACACGGCTGATATAATTCAACAGAGTAAAATATGGTGAACGGAAAGGAGAAAGCCATAAATGGCATTTAATACCAGGTTTTTTTCCAGGAATATCGGTATAGATTTGGGCACTGCCAACACGCTGGTATATGTAAAAGGGAAAGGCGTCGTCTTGCGGGAACCTTCTGTTGTTGCTATCCGCAAGGATACCGGTTCTATACTGGCCGTAGGTGAAGAAGCGAAGAGGATGATCGGCCGTACCCCGGGAAATATTGTGGCCATCAGGCCAATGAAAGATGGGGTTATTGCCGACTTTGATGTTACACAGATCATGTTGCGTCATTTTATTGCCAAGGCCTACCATCACCGCTCTCTTTTTCTACCCCTGGTTGTGGTTTGCGTTCCTTCTGGAGTTACGGAGGTAGAAAAAAGGGCTGTCCTGGATGCAACAAAGCAGGCTGGAGCAAAGGAGGCTTTTCTTATTGAGGAGCCCATGGCTGCAGCTATAGGTGCAGGGCTTCCGGTGGAGGAGCCCACCGGAAGTATGATTGTGGATGTAGGCGGCGGTACTTCCGAGGTTGCCGTCATCTCTCTGGGAGGCATCGTATCTAGCAGATCACTTCGTGTCGGCGGCGATGAGATGGATGAGGCTATTATCAATTATATCAAAAAAACCTATAATTTAATGATCGGCGAACGTACGGCAGAAGAGGTGAAAATTAGAATTGGTTCGGCCTTCCGTATTACCGATGAAGAACATATGGAAATAAGGGGCAGGGATCTTGTTACCGGACTGCCAAAGGTGTTGACCATTAGCTCCTGGGAGATAGAAGCGGCTCTTGCTGAACCGGTTTCGGCTATTATGGAAACTATCAAGATAACACTGGAGCGAACACCTCCAGAACTTGCTGCCGATATCATGGAAAAGGGCATTATTATGTCCGGGGGAGGTTCCCTTTTAAAGGGTCTGGATAAGCTGATCGCCGAAGAAACAGGTATGCCTGTCTACTTGGCGGAAAATCCTCTTGATTGTGTTGTTCTGGGGACAGGCAAGGCGCTTTCAGCCATTGAGCTTTTAAGAAGGGTAGCTGTTACTCCTAACAGATCCTTTTAACAAAAACAGCTGGAGTGTTTAAAATTGAACCCAACGACCAGGAAAGTCATGGGGATTTTAGGCCTAATTATTTTATTACTTAC
>DLUO01000046.1:2295-3928 GCA_003444595.1 Bacillota bacterium | reverse complement strand
TGGAGGAAAACAAGCGGCTTAAAGCAGAGCTTGCTGCCAGGGACCATCATGACTACCGGTTGCTGGAACTGCAAAAGGAAAACTACCGGCTAAGAGAGATGCTGGGTTTTAAAGAACGTACAGAGTACTCTTTGCTGCCGGCAGAAGTTATTGCCAGGGACCCCAGCCACTGGTTTGAAACGATTATTATCAATAAAGGATACGCTGACGGCGTAGAGAAAGATATGGCTGTGGTTACATCGCAGGGCCTTGTCGGCAATATTTTGTTTGTTTCCAGGAACTCTTCCCAGGTGTTGATGCTAACTGACTCCCGGCGGGCAGTAAGCGCTCTGGTCCAGCGTTCCCGTGAACCCGGGTTCATAGGCATAGTGGAGGGTTATCCTGAAAAAGATGGGTATCTTAGGGTTACGAACCTGCCCCCCGAAGCCAATATACAACCCGGTGACGCCGTCATTTCCTCCGGCCTGGGGGGCGTTTTCCCCAAGGGACTGGTGATTGGTCATATCCTGGAGATTGGTAAAGACCAGTATGGGTTGCTGCAGCAGGCCATAGTTGTCCCGGCTGTTAATTTTAACCGCCTGGAAGAAGTATTTATTATCGTGAAAATTCCGGTCGAAGAGGACAACCCTGTAAGCAACTCGGAACAGGAGGAGGCGGTTCCTTCTGGAGAATAAAAATAATTTAACTCTTTACTTGGTTGTCATTTTTATTACGGTAATAATACTGGTTATCCAGAGTTCGCTGTTGCCATTCATTATTGTCAACGGTATCATACCTGATTTGCTACTTATCATGGTGGTCTGCCTGGCATTTCTCTGGGGTGAAAGGAAGGCTGTCGCCGTTGGCCTGATGGCCGGTTTTATTCAGGATATTTTTTTCGGTCCCTCGCTCGGGTTTTTCTGCCTGGCCAAAATGCTGGCAGCCTTGATTGCCGGTTTGACTTCATATGAAGTTTACCGTGATCAGATTATCGGACCTATGTTAACGGTGTTTTTTGTTACCTTTATTCATGAGATCACCGTCTTTTACCTTACAGGCTTTTTTTGGGGAAATACAGTGAGCCTTATTACGGCAATAGAGCAGCTCTTTTTGCCGAGGGCTGTCTATCACTTTGTTTTGATGATGTTTTTCTATCCGTTATTCTACCGGGCTGAACAGAAGAAATTTTTTTATCCCTCCTTCAAATAGGCGAGGTGGAAGATAAAATGGACAAGAAAATGCTCAAAAGAACGAGAATATTTATTTCAATGGTGGTCTTTATATTTATTGTCCTTTCTGCCCGCCTGGCGTACCTGCAGATATTTCAGCATGAACAATACTGGGGAAGAGCGGAAAAAAACCGCCTGCGCATTTTACCCATCACCGCGCCAAGGGGCGAAATATTCGATCGCTACGGACGGCAGCTTGTCTCGAACAGACCCGGCTTTACGGTCTCACTGGTGGATCTGGGACAGGGTTACGATGATGATACTATTTCTTACCTGAGCCGGCTGCTGGAGATGGAGGAAGAGGAAATAAACGAAAAAATCCGCTCCCAGTATTATCGCCGTTATCTGCCTATCCGTTTAAAAACGGATGTAAGCATGGAAATAGTCTCCAGGATTGCCGAAAGGCGCATGGAGTTGCCCGGGGT
>DLUO01000046.1:0-2008 GCA_003444595.1 Bacillota bacterium | reverse complement strand
GTGGGACAGGCCGGTATTGAAATGGCCTGGGAACCGCTTTTAAGAGGAGCAGACGGGGGCATACAGGTAGAGGTGAATTCCACAGGACAGGCTATCAGAGAGTTTGAGAGAGTGGAGCCGAAGCCTGGAGATGCCCTGTATCTTACCATAGACACCCGCCTGCAACAGGTGACTGAACAGGCTTTATATGAAGTAGTGCAGGGATTATTAGATGAAAATAATTATTACGCCGGCGAAGCAGCGGCCGTTGTACTTGATCCTCGCAGCGGCGCTATTCTTGCCATGGCCAGCATTCCCTCCTACGATCCCAATACTTTGCGCCTCGATTTCCCTGATCTGGTAAAAGATCCGCGGCGGCCCCTGGTGAATAAGGCTATTGAAGAGCATTACCCTGTGGGATCAACTTTTAAAATGGTTACGGCGTTGGCTGCTTTGCAGGAAGGGCTGATCACCACAGGAGAGAGAGTATACTGTGGCGGGACAGTAACGCGCTACGGGGCGACCAAGTCATGTTATCGGAGGACGGCGCATGGCTCCTTAAATATTTTTCAAGCTCTGCAGAAGTCCTGTAACATTTTTTTCTATGAAATGGGACTAAGAGTGGGTATTGATACTCTGGCACATTATTCCCGGGAGCTCGGGTTTGGAAACCCTGTGGGTCTGACGGACATTTTCGGTGAGAAAAAAGGGATTGTGGCCAGCCGTGAATATAAAAGTAGCCTGTATACGGATCCCTGGTACCCCGCAGAAACGATGGATGCAGCTATAGGCCAGAGTTTCCACAGTATTACACCCCTCCAGTTGGCGAACTATGTGGCGATAATTGCCGGCAAGGGAACTCACTACCGCCCCTATCTGGTGCAAAAGGTTGTCGATAGTGAAGGTTCTATAAAAATGATCGCCGAGCCGGAGCTCCTTCATTTCGTAGAACTTGATGATGCCAACTGGGAAATTATCCGGCAGGCCATGTCTCTGGTTACCATGCCGGGGGGAACAGGGGCAAGACTGGCCGACTTCCCTATAAGAGTGGCGGGGAAAACAGGTACCGCCCAGGTTGTGGGGAAAGACGGCAGCATTCCTTCCCACAGCCTTTTTGTAGCCTTTGCCCCCCTTGAAGATCCGGAGATCGCTCTGGCCGTTTTTGTAAAACACGGTGAGTCCGGCGGAAGTACATCCATTCCGGTGGCCCGTAGAATTTTGGAGGCATACTTTCATATCACAGAGGAGCAGTAAGGAAATCAATGTTTGATCGCCGTCTTCTTAAAAATTTTGACTGGCAGCTTCTATTAGTTACGTTAATGATCTGTTCTTACGGTCTGGTTGTCATCGGCAGCGCTACGCAGGGTATCGATATAGGGGATCCTTACTTTTTTTTAAGAAAGCAGGCTGCCTGGATTGCTATCGGAATGCTAGGCATTTTTGTGGTTATCAGTCTGGATTATGTCAATTTTTATAATTGGTGCTGGTATATTTATACCTGTAATCTTCTCTTTTTAGGCGCGGTTCTTTTTATCGGGAGTGAGGGGGGAGGGGCTTACCGCTGGATCGATTTAAAGGTATTTGACTTTCAACCCTCTGAACTAGCAAAAATAGTGATCATTATTACCCTTGCCCGTCTTCTGGTGGACCATGGAGACAAGATTAAAAATTTTTTCGCCTCCTGTTGTTTTCTCTTTTTCGTGGCTATCCCCATGTTTTTAATTTTCTTACAGCCGGATCTGGGCACCTCTCTGGTTTTTATTATAATTTTTTTTAGCATGTTGTATATGGCAGGAGTTCCCTGGAGACACCTCATGATTTTTATATGCTGCGGCCTGGCGGCTTTTCCTCTTCTATGGAGCCGTCTGCTTCCCTATCAAAAAATGCGCTTGATTGTTTTTTTCAACCCGGAGTTGGATCCCCTCCAATACGGTTACCAGTTAAAGCAATCAATGATCGCCATTGGCTCCGGAGGGGTGACCGGCAAAGGACTTTTTGAAGGAACCCAGGCCCGCTTACAATTCCTGCC
>DLUO01000030.1 GCA_003444595.1 Bacillota bacterium | reverse complement strand
ATTACCCACCGTAGAAAGACGATGGAAGAAGCCGATGTACTGTACGGGATAACGATGGAAGAACAGGGGGTTTCCAAAGTGGTTTCCCTGGACTTAAAGCAAAAAGCAGGTTAGGTAAAGGGTGGGCTGGAAAGATGCTGAACAAATTTATCAAAGGCCTGCACAGGACAAGAGAAGCCTTTAAAAACAAATTTGACTTTCTTTTTGTAAACAGTGAGATTAACGAGGAATTCTTTGATGAACTGGAAGAAATTCTACTGACTGCCGATGTGGGCGTAGAAACTACGGTGAAGATCATCGACTCCCTTAAGGAGCGCCTCAAAGAGGCCAGAATAAGGGAGCGCTCCTTAGCCCGGGAAATCCTGAAAAAACTGCTGGTGGATATCCTGGACAGAGACGAACGCAGCGGGCTTTCCCTGGCCTCTACACCGCCGACCGTTTTTTTGGTTTTGGGTGTAAACGGTGTGGGGAAGACGACAACTATTGCCAAAATGGCCTATAAGTATACCCGTGAGGGAAAGGAAGTTCTGCTGGCGGCCGGCGATACCTTCCGTGCTGCTGCTATTGAGCAGCTTGACGAATGGTCTGGAATCGTGGGGGCGGGAATAGTTAAGCACCAGGGAGGCGGAGATCCTTCAGCAGTGATTTATGATGCCATAAGCGCAGCCATAGCCCGGAAAGTGGATATTTTATTGTGTGATACAGCCGGTAGGCTGCATACCAAGACAAACTTGCTGGAAGAGATAAAAAAAATTTACAGGGTGATTAATAAATCCCTCCCAGGTGCACCCCATGAAATACTCCTGACACTGGATGCCACCACCGGTCAAAACGCTATTTCTCAGGCCAGGTATTTTCAAGAAGCTGTTCCCGTGACCGGGTTAATCCTTACTAAGCTGGATGGAACGGCAAGGGGGGGCATTGTGGTAGCCGTAAAGGATTTAACAGATATTCCTTTAAAGCTGGTGGGAGTTGGGGAGAGGAAAGAGGATCTACAGCTTTTTAACGCGGCAGAATTCGTAGAGGCACTTTTTTCTGAATAAAGCTGTAAAGGGTATTTACTTTACAGCGGGAATGGTGTATAAATGTTAGAGAAGCTGAACAGGGTGAACTACCTTTTTGATTTTTACGGTCAGCTCTTGACAAAAAAGCAGCAGAGCATCATGGAAATGTACTATAAAGAAAATTTTTCCCTAGCCGAAGTGGCCGGGCATTTTAATGTTTCCAGGCAGGCTGTTCACGATACCCTGTCCCGGGCCGTCAGGACCCTGGAGAAGTGGGAAAAAAAACTTAAACTGTACGAGAATTATTTGTTAAGAAGGGAAGCGGGCCTAAAAGCCCTTGATCTGCTTTCCAAGGAACGGCTGGACAGTGAAGAGATCAGTGAGTTGAGGAAAATTATCAAGCTGTTTATGAACGAAAGCTAAAAAGACGTTGTATAAAGGAGGTAGCCCCGGTAAGAATACCGGGTAATTGCTTTGCTATTTAGTTCGCTCTCCGAGAAATTGCAGGAGACTTTTCGCCGGCTCAAAGGAAAGGGTAAGCTTACGGAAAAAGACGTGGACGCAGCCCTGCGCGAAGTGCGTCTGGCGCTGCTGGAAGCCGATGTCAACTATAAAATTGTTAAAAATTTTGTTTCCCTGCTGAAAGAAAGGGCTCTTGGCGCAGAGGTTTTAAAAAGCCTGACACCCGGCCAGCAGGTCGTAAAAATCGTGTACGAAGAGCTGGTCAACTTAATGGGAGAAACGCGGAGCAGGCTTGCTCCCCCGGATAACCCGCCGCGGGCGGTCATGCTGGTGGGACTGCAGGGTTCCGGTAAAACTACTACGGCTGCCAAACTGGCCTCTATGCTGCAAAAAAACGGGCACAAGCCCATGCTGGTAGCTGCAGATGTCTACCGTCCGGCAGCGATCCAGCAGCTGGAAGTGCTGGGAGGAGAAATAGGTATTCCTGTTTTTGGCATGGGCAAGGAGGACCCCGTTAAAATCGGCCTGCACGCCCTGAAAGAAGCCGGCCGGGGAGGAAACGATTATGTTATTTTGGATACCGCCGGGCGGCTGCATATCGATGAAGAGCTGATGAGGGAGCTCAGCAGGCTCAAAGAGAGCCTTAACCCCCTGGAAATTCTACTCGTGGTGGATGCTATGACCGGCCAGGATGCCGTTAATGCAGCTCGGTCGTTTCATGAACAACTGGGGCTAACAGGGGTGATTCTGACAAAGCTGGACGGCGACACCAGGGGCGGAGCTGCTCTTTCTGTCAGGGCGGTCACAAATTGTCCGATTAAATTTGTCGGTGTGGGCGAAAAGATTGATGCCTTTGAGCCTTTTTATCCCGACAGGATGGCCTCCCGGATATTGGGAATGGGCGATATGCTCTCCCTGATTGAAAAAGCCCAGCAGGTAGTTGATGAAGAAAAAAGCAGAGCCCTGGAAAAAAAATTACGCAGCCGGAGCTTGACTTTGGAAGACTTCCTGGAGCAACTGCAGCAGATTAAGCAAATGGGGCCGCTGGACAATTTACTGGAGATGATTCCCGGCTTTAACAAGGCAGCCAAACAGTTTAAAAATATTCCCCTGGATGAAAGGCAACTGGTAAAAGCGGAGGCCATTATCAGTTCTATGACCAGGAAAGAGCGTATTCAGCCGGAGATAATCAACAGTAGCCGTCGACAGCGTATTGCCGCAGGTAGCGGCACAACCGTACAGGATGTTAACAGGCTTCTTAAGCAGTTTGAACAAATGAAAAAGATGCTGAAGCAGGTAGGCTCTCTGGAAAAAGGTAAAATAAAAGGCAGGGGACTGTTCCCCTTTTAACAATAAAAAAATAGCTGGAGGTGTTCTTTTATGCCGGTTCGTATTCGTTTAAAGAGAATGGGGGCGAAAAAAAAGCCTTTTTACCGT
>DLUO01000186.1 GCA_003444595.1 Bacillota bacterium | reverse complement strand
GCTGCCATCTGTTTTGGCGGCATTTTTGCCTCGCTGGCCAGGGGAAAGTCCGGCCATGTGCCGGAAGAAGCCATGATTAATGAACAGGAGAGGTGATGTCGGTGAAAGGTAAGGCGATCATTTTTGATCTTGACGGGACTCTTCTGGATACCCTGCGTGACCTGGGGGAGGCCATGAATGCAGTGCTCCGCGAACACGGTTTTTCCGTGCACCCCATAGAGGCGTACAGATATTTTGTCGGAGAGGGTGTGGAGCAAATGGTCCGGCGTACGCTGCCGGAAGAATACAGAAGCCGGGACACGGTCGGAAGGCTGGTGAACAAAATGCGCGAAGAGTACGCGCGGCGCTGGACGGACAATACCCGGGCTTATCCCGGTGTGGCGGAAATGCTGGATGAACTTGAGCGGCGCAGCCTGCCCAAGGCAGTCTTATCCAATAAACCGCACAACTTTACAGTGGAGATGACGAAAAAAATGCTTGGTGCCTGGTCATTTGTCGCTATACGCGGGCTTACACCGGAGACGCCCCGCAAGCCGGACCCTGCCACCGCCCTGGAAATTGCCCGCGAGATGGAGATCCCGCCTTCGGAGATCGTGCTGGTGGGTGACACGGGTGTTGATATGCAGACGGCCAACGCGGCGGGGATGTATGCCGCCGGGGTATTGTGGGGCTTTCGTGACGCTGCGGAACTGCTGGAGGCCGGAGCGCGTTCGCTTCTGGCTGCTCCGCATGAACTTTTTGATCTCCTGGAAGGGGGGAATACTGATGGCGCTTGATCCGCAAGCCAAGGCCTTTCTTGATTACCTGGCGTCGCTGGGTGCCGCTCCTATTCACACGTTAACGCCGGAGAAAAACCGTGCCGGGGCTCGTTTCCTGGCCAACAAAACGAATCCGCCTCCGGAGCAGGTGGCCAAGGTCGAGGACCGCCTGATTCCGGCGGAGGATGGCGAAATTAAGCTGCGCATCTATACACCTGAAGGTAAAGGGCCTTTTCCCGTCCTGGTTTTTTTCCATGGAGGGGGCTGGGTCCTGGGCGATCTTGATGTTCTCGACTCCCCGCTGCGGGCTCTAACCAATTTTGCACAGGCTATGGTGGTATCCGTGGACTACCGCCTGGCACCGGAGCATAAATTTCCCACGGCGGTAAACGATTGCTACCTGGCGACAAAATGGGTCTCGGAAAATGCCCCTTTGCTGGGAGGCGATGCCGGAAGAGTCGCGGTCGGCGGTGAAAGCGCGGGAGGCAATCTTGCGGCCGTAGTATCTTTAATGGCTCGTGACAGGGGTTTTCCTCCTTTGCACTATCAGGTCTTGATTTACCCGGTGACCGATCTTTCCAGGAAATATCCATCGCACAGCAAGTTTGACGGTTATTTCCTTACGCGGGAAGATATGCGGTATTTTGAAAAGCATTACCTGCGGACCCCCGAAGACAGGGAAAACGTTTATGTATCCCCGCTTCTGGCGAAAGACTTAAGCAACCTGCCGCCGGCCTTGATCATTACTGCAGGGTATGACCCTCTGCATGATGAGGGGGAAGCCTACGCCGCCCGGTTAAAAGAAGCCGGTGTGGAGGTAACCTATTACTGCTATGAGGATATGATTCACGGATTTTTCGGTTTCGGGGGCATAATAAATAAGGGAAAAGATCTGATCGAACGGATCGCCGGCGCACTTAAGTTATAGCCGGCCGCGGCGAAGATTGAGGGATCTTGGTCCTTGCTTTTCATGTTTATTTCCGGGCCATTAGATTTTAAAAGGGAGGATAATACCCGTGTTGTTGACTACTACCGTGCTAATGAATGTTGATTACGAGGTGCTGGGCGTTGTCATCGGTAACAAGGTCAGGGCTGTGCATCTGGGAAAAGATATCATGGCTTTTTTAAAAAACCTGGTCGGCGGCGAGGTAAAAGAGTACTCGGAGTTGTTGAAAAAAGCACGCCAGGCGGCCATGGATGAAATGGTTGAGGAAGCAAAAAAGCTCGAGGCCAACGGGATCATGGGCATACAGTTTGCTTCCTCCCAGGTGGCCAGCGGGATGGCGGAGATTATTGCCTACGGGACGGCGATAAAAATTTAAAAAAGATACGGCACGGCAGGGATTTTATAATTTTCATGGAATTTGTAAATATTATTAAAAGAATAAAAGACTTAAGCCATTAAAATCCAACCGGCTTTCCGGAAAGAAAAGGATGGTAAGACGGTGAAACTAAAACCACGCCTGGCTGCAGTAGCATCACTTGTTCCATCCGCTTCGGTAGTGGCCGATATCGGGACGGATCACGCCTTTTTACCTGTGTATTTGGTTCAGGACAAGGCCTGCCCGAAGGTTATTGCCGTGGAAAAGTCGGAGCTGAACAGCCGGCTGGCCCAGGAGACGGTCAACCTTTTCAACGTGAACCACAAGGTGGAGGTCCGTGTGGGTGACGGGTTGCTGGCACTTGACGAGAAAGACGGCGTGGAAATAGTGGTCATTGCGGGGCTGGGCGGCAAAACGGTGTGCAGGATGCTCATCGCCGCAGCCGGCAGGCTTGGGAGCTATAAGCGCCTTGTATTGCAACCCATGGGTGATGCCGCTTTGGTGAGGCGCTGGCTGGCTGGCCATGGTTTTCGTTTTGTTCGGGAAAAGCTGGTACAGGAAAAGGACCATTATTACGAGGTAATTGCTGCCGAAAAAGGGCACCAGGCTGTGGATGAGCCTATTTTCCTGGAAATAGGCCCGATGCTGCTTAAAGACAGGGATCCCTTGCTGGTACCCTGGCTCAGGCATAAACTGGAGCATTATGAGAAAGCGATGAAGGGGTTGCTGCGCTCCCGCAACGGCAAGGAAGATCCCAGGTGGCGTTACTTCAACTTTCAATACGACCGGTTGAAAGGGGTACTGGAAGATGTTTGCCGCGGGGAATGATCTGGTTTCTTTTATTGACGAATTTGCTCCGCAAGAGCGTGCTCTGCCCGGTGATGCCACAGGGCTGCAGTGGGGGGATCTCTCCCGGGAAGTACCGGTGCTGCTGCTGGCACTGGATTTCTCCGAGGCAGTGCTGGAGGAGGCTCTTCGAATCGGTGCGCCGCTTGTTTTTAGCCATCATCCTTTTTTGTACAGGCCATTAAGCAGGATTGATCTGAACGACAAAGGCGCCGCCCTGGTGGCACAGTCTCTAAAAGAGGGTATTTCCCTTTATTCCGCTCATACAAATCTCGATGTCGCCCCCCGTGGGGTCAGTCACGCGCTGGGTGAACTGCTGGGTCTGGAGAAGATGCAGCCTCTATTATCCATGGGAACGGAGGAGCTGGAAAAGCTGGTCGTTTTTGTCCCCGAAGGATACGAGGACAGGGTGCGCGATGCCCTTGCCGAGGCGGGGGCCGGCTGGATCGGGAACTACAGCCACTGCACCTACCAGTTGCTGGGTACGGGGACATTTATGCCCCGTGAAGGCACCTCGCCCTTTATCGGGACGCAGGGCGCCCTGGAGAAGGTCAGCGAATACCGCCTGGAAACAATCCTTTTTCGCCGGGATCGGAAGCGGGTCCTGCAGGCCCTGTTTGCAGCCCACCCCTATGAAGAGGTGGCCTATGATCTCTACCCCCTGTCCAACGAGGGGCAGGCCTGGGGCCTGGGAACAATCGGGCAGCTGCCCGAAAAGGTTACCTTGAATGAACTGGCCGGACGTTGCCATAAACTGCTCCAGCCGGGTGTGCTTAAAATCCTGGGAGACCCAAAGATGAAAATCGATAAAGTCGCTGTCATGGGGGGCAGCGGGTCGGAATACGTGGGGCACGCCCTGCAAAAAAGAGCCCAGGTTTTTATCTCCGGCGACATCAAATTCCATGACGCCCAGAAAGCGGCCAGTGCCGGTCTGGCCTTGATAGATGCCGGGCACGATGCCACAGAGCGGCCGGTGCTGCCGGTGCTGGAGAGTTATTTAAAAGAGAGAATAGCAGCGGCGGGATTTGCTACGGAAGTAATCATATCCCGGGGAACAGGCAGCCTGTGGCGCACCTTTGATAAAGGATAGGTTTGACTCCTATCCTTTTTTAATAGTATAGTTATAGTATGGTTAGTTAGGAGATGACACTATTGGAACAGCTGCAATTGCTCTGGCAGCTCCAGGAGCTTGAGCAGAAAATTTTCCGCCGGGAACATGAACTGCAAAATTTGGCCACTGTTATTGAATACCAGCGCAGAAAGAAAGAATTTGCCCTCTTCCAGCAGGAGTTAAAGGCCAGGGAAGAGGAGTTGAATGCATTGAAAAAGGAGCTGCGGCGCAAAGAGCTGGAGTTGCAGACGATTTCAAACTCTTTAAAAGAGATGGATAAAAAGCTCTACAGCGGAGAGATTCGCAACGTTAAGGAACTGGAAAATCTGGAAAAAAAAGTGCGCGCCGGAAAAAGTAAAAAATCGGAGCTGGAGGATGAGATTCTTTTTCTTATGGAGGAACTGGAGAGCGAAACCGCGGAAGTATCCAGTGTAAAGGCGCTGGAAGAAGAAAAAAGCGGAGAACTGCAGCAGTTAATGTTAAAAGCCCGCGGCGAGCTGCACAAAGCACAGGGGGAGTTGCAGCAGCTAACCCGGCAGCGGGAGGAACTGGTGCGGGTCATCGACAGCGATCTGCTGAAAAAGTACCGGGAGCTATCCAGCAGGATGCAGGGCGGCAGGTGCATCTCCCTGGTTAAAGGGGGCTTTTGCGGTATCTGCAATGTTTCGCTGCCCTCCTCTTTCAGGGCGCGCCTGCTTGCGCCGGGAGAACTGGTTTTCTGTGAAAATTGCGGCTCCCTGCTGGTCAGCGGAGATTAAAAGAGCAAGCCGGATAGAGAGGATGGACATTAATGGAGAGGGCTAGGAAAAGCAGTAAAAAAAGCAAAAGAATAAAAAGCGCCTTTCGAAAGTATTTTTATGTTTTTATGGCGCTCCTTCTGGTAGGAGGCCTGATAGTGAGCGCAACAGCCGGACTATTCAATTTCTACTCGGGAAACTTGTTTTCTTCTGCAGAAGAAGAGGACGATTACCTGGCGGCTCTCAAGCAGCTGGCCGCCTCTCTGGAGGAATCACTGCAGGAGAGTCCCGGTGATACCAAGAAAAAGGCCGAGCTTGCCAGCGCCTATTTTGAGCTGGCCATGTATTACAGCGGGCAGGGACTGGAAGATGAGGATAAAGAAGGCTACGCTGCCAAAAGCAGGGCGCTTCTGCTGGAGGCGGTGGAAGAAGGCCTCCTGGAACCCTGGGTAACTTACCGGATCGCCCTCCTGGCACTGTTACAAAAGGATGACGCTCAAGCGGAGGAGTATTTAAAGAAAACGCTTGAGCTCGATGAAAATTTGTCCGAGGCACATTTCTATTATGCCGCTTTTCTCTCTGCCAGGGAGAGGGCGGATGAGGCCAGGGAGCACTGGGAAAAGGTGCTGGAGCTGGAGGAAGAAGGCTCTTACCTGGCGCAAACAGCAGAGTATTATTTAAATCAACAGGAAGAGGAGCAGAAGAAACAACAGGAAGAAGAGCAGAAGCAGAACTAACTGAATAAGCGAGTGCACCCGGACGGCAAGAAAGGGTTGGTTTAAATGACCGTGAAGCGAAGGGGAACTCTCGCCCTGATAGGCTGTTCGGCCGCTATATTCTGGCCGGGAGCCTTGATTTTCGGTTATTCTGGTGTAATGGCTCCCTACTGGCAGGATATGTTTTCTGTGGGGCGCGGCGCCATTGGCAACACATTGTTTTTTGTTCTGGCCGCGCTGGGGATTTTCATGTTTTTTGTGGGCCGCTGGCAAGAAAAAGTGGGAACAAGGCTCATGATCAGCATAGGAGCACTCATCTGCGGATTTAATGTCCTGATTGCCGCTTTTGCCTCCAATCTTTATTTCATCTACCTCTGGGCTTTTTTAAACGGCACCGCCTCCAGCTTTATTTACACCCCTGCACTAACATCGGTACAGCGATGGTTTGTGGAGAGACGAGGCCTTGTTTCCGGTGTGGTAAATTTGGTATTCGGCATCTCGGCAGCGATTATGACTCCTGTATTCACCGTCATGCTCCACTCCATGGGCTATAAATCCATGAATATGCTAATTGCCGTTATAAGCCTGCTGGTGGGGCTGGCAGCAGCGCAGTTTACGGAAACCCCGGAAAGAGTAAAGCACCTACCGCAGGCAGAGCGACGGGGAGAGACAATCTCTGGGCTCCGGGCAGCTCCGGGCCATTCTTTAACGGTACGAGAAAGCCTTAAAACCAGGAGTTTTTGGTTCCTCTGGCTAACATGGGCCCTGCAGGGGGCGGCGGGAATTGCCATGGTAAGCCTGGCGGTTACCTTCGGCCTGGCCAGGGGGTTCTCTATGGAGTCGGCGGTTATTATTTTAACTTCCTTTAACCTGGCCAGCGGCCTCAGCCGCATTTTAACGGGGTATATCTCCGATCTGGCCGGCAGGAATCTTACCATGAGCATCTCTTTCTTTACGGCCGGGTTTGCCTATTGTGCGCTGCCGTATTTTAGTAACCTGGCAGTTTTAAGCCTGCTTGCCGCTCTGGTAGGTTTTGCTTTTGGGACGCTTTTTGCTGTTTCTGCCCCCCTGGTTTCGGACTGTTTCGGCCTTAAGCATTTCGGTGCTATTTTTGGATTGGTCTTTACTGCTTACGGCTTTATTTCGGGGGCGCTGGGACCCTCGCTGAGCGGCTATCTGCTGGATATAACGGCGGGCAATTTCCTTGTCGTCTTTACTTACCTGGGGATTTTCTGCCTGTTGTCGGGATTTTTCATTATGGGGGTGACTGTTCCCCGCAGAATAGTGGAAAAAGAAAGTCC
>DLUO01000002.1 GCA_003444595.1 Bacillota bacterium | reverse complement strand
TTTTTAATCATCTCCAGGCCTTCCACTATCCCCTCCGACCCTTCGGAACCTTTATGTGAAGCAGCAAGGGCTCTCTCCAGGTTATCAATCACCGGCAGCAGCTTTTGCAGCAAATCAAAATTGCCATAGCTGATCAACTCTTCTTTTTCGACCCGGACACGCCGGCGAAAGTTCTCGAAATCAGCCTGAAGCCGCAGGAGCCTGTTTTTCAGCTCTTCTTTTTCCTGCTCCAGCTCTGCCACCCTTTGCTGCAACTCCTCGGCTTTTACTGCTTCAGCCTCCTCCCCGCTCTCCGGGGATATGCCTTCTGCTTCAAGTTCCGGGGAATGCTCTTCTTCTCGAGAAGACTCCCCGGTTTCTTCTTTATTGTTATCTTCACTATGGCCTTCTTTATCCAGAGTATGTTTCAGCTCTTCTTCCCTCTCTTCCCGAGAATAAAAGAGATCGTTTTCGCTCATCATCTCCTCACTCCTTTTATATGCTAGAGCTTGCCAAGTTGATCTACAACCTGTTGAACGACGGCGACTGTCCTGGCATAATTCATGCGCGTAGGACCCAGTATGCCGACAGTGCCCATTACTTCTTTTCCCAGAGAATAAGAAGCTAAGACTAGGCTGCACTCCTGCACTTCTTCGAGGACATTTTCTTTGCCTATTTTGATAACAACTCCTTCTACACCGGCGACCGGCCTCGCCAGCAGAGTTGCCAGCAGTGAATGCTGCTCAAAAAGTGAAAGCAGCGCCTTTACTTTGCCGATATCCCCAAACTCAGGCTGGTTCAAGATATTGGTTGTGCCTCCCAGAAAGACGCGCCTTTCATCTTCGGCCAGGCTGTCTTCAAGCAGGGTAAAGGTTTCTTCCAGAAATTTTACGTGATAATAAAGATCCCGGCGCAGATCGCTGATCAACTTGGAGGTAATTTGTTCGATCGTCAAGCCTTCCAGCCGCCTGTTGAGATAGGACACAATACGGTTTAGTTCACTGACAGATAGAGACTGGGGCAGGTTGATGACATTATTTTTTACAAAACCGGTATCCGTCACCACCACAAGCAGCGCCCTCTGGTTGTCAAGAGGCATGATCTGCAGCTTTTTAAAAGCGCTTTTTTTAAGCTGCGGCCCCAGTATCAGAGAAGTATAGTTGGTAAGCAGGGAAAGCAGGCGAGAAGTATGAAGGATAATCTCTTCTACCTCCTGCAGCCTCTTATACTGAAACGCCCGCTTTATTTCCGCCTTTTCTTCCTCATCAAGGTCCGAGGTCTCCATAAGTTCATCAACATAGTAACGGTAACCTTTTTGCGAAGGTATCCTTCCCGCAGAAGTGTGAGGTTGAACCAGGTAACCCGACTCTTCCAGATCAGCCATCTCGTTGCGGATGGTAGCAGGACTTAGCCCTATTTTATAACGCCTTGCTATTGTGCGAGACCCAACAGGTTGCGCAGATTTAATATAATCTGTTACAACAGCCTGTAAAATATTTTTTTTACGTGTGCTGAGTCCCATAATTTCACCCCTGTTCGAAATTAGCACTCCGACATCGAGAGTGCTAACCATTCTTTTTAACAATAACACCCCTTCAATAATTTGTCAAGATGAAAACAGGGAAAAAGCAGGGAGAATTCATACGAGGGCTTGTTTCAGGGGAATTATTAGGTAGGACTTCGTGCTCAGCGGTTACCAAAAAGCTTAATAAACTTCTCTGCCAACTCCGGGTCAAACTGGGTGCCCGCGCCTTTCTTTATCTCGGCGATGGCCTCCCCATGCGTGAGGGCTTCGCGATAGGGACGTTTACTAATCATGGCATTATAGGCGTTTACAATGGAAATAATGCGGCTGACCACGGGGATTTCCGTTTGTTTCAGGCCGAAGGGGTACCCTTCCCCGTTCCACCATTCGTGATGGGAGAGGATGTAATCGGCAACAGAAGCCAACTCCGCCGAAGCCAGGGCAATACGGTGGCCTATTTCGGGATGTTTTTCAATAATTTTCCTCTCCTCGGGAAGGAGTCTGCCCTGTTTATAAAGGATATTGTCCGGGATGCCTACTTTGCCGATATCATGAACCAGCGCCAGTATAGAGATGGAAATCAGCTCTTTCTGGCTCAGCCCTATTTCTTTACCCAGGGCAACGGCCATCTCCTTAACCTGGTCGGTATAATCGTCTGCCAGAAGGGACTTGTTTCTTATCGTGGACAGCAGAGAGCGAACCATGGCATTTTTAGTGCTGTTCGTTTTCCTTAGTTTATCGTGGTACATGGAACTGTCAGCTTCTTTAAAGGTATCCATAAGAGTGTATTCCGGCTTTGTGCTGGTACTGACTCCCATAGAAATATTCAGGGGAAGCTGTGGATTGGAGCGGTTGTATTGACAGATCGACTCCTCGATACGGCGAAAGGCACGCTCAGCAGCATCTCTGGGAGTGTTGGGCAGGACAATGGCAAACTCGTCGCCACCGATCCTGGCCACGATATCAGAAGTACGAAAGGGCAGCCTGATTGCGGCGGCGGCGGCTTTAAGGAGATCGTCCCCCTTATCGTGTCCCATGGTGTCATTTACCAGCTTTAAATCATCCACGTCGCAGACAATTATGCTCACAGGTCGGGAATAGGGTGTGTCAAGCCGGTGTATGGCCTCTTCAAAATAACCCCTGTTATAAAGGCCTGTCAGGGGATCGTGCGTGCTGAGATACTCCAGCCTCTCCTCGACTTTTTTTCTCTCTGTAATGTCCATCTCCATACGGATAGCCTCCAGGCAGCGCCCATCCTCGAATACGGGAAACATGCTGGAGTAAACCCACTTTTTCTCTCCTCCTGCGGTAATGATCGCAAATTCCCTGGTTTCTACGGGGAGACCCTCTTCAAAGACTTTTTTTAAATCTGCCAGGAATCTCTCTGCCTCTTTTTTCTCCAGAAAAAGCTCGTGAAAGGGTTTCTCCAGAACTTCCTTTAATTCCATCCCGTAAAGTTTTTCGGAGACAGGGTTCCAGTGGTAAATACACCCGTTTATATCAAAACCCTGAACAGCGACCATTGGCGTGTGCTCGATAATTGATTCGAAGCGTCCCAGGGCATCGGTTACGGCCTTTTCCTTCCATTTCCGGGCAGTAATATCCCTGGCCACTCCCCTTACCTCCTGCGGTTTTCCGCCGCGGTAAAGAACAGTATTATTAAACTCCAGGATGCGCTCTTGCCCGTTTTTGGTAAGGAGGCCAAAAACATCCTGCACGTATTTCTCCCTGTAAATGTTGTCCAAATAACGGAGGTAATGGTCCAAAAATCCGGGAGACACAAAGCTTTTTAGCTCTTTCCCCAGCACTTCCTGGGGATAATACCCCAGCAATTTTAAAATATAATTATTAATATAGCTGATCCTTCCCTCCATATCATGGATAAAAATCAGATCTTGAACATCATCAAAAAGCTCCAGGAGATGGCTTCCAGAGATACCGAGCATGAAAACTGATTCCTTTCAAAGCAATTGTCCGTACTATTTTTTTTTATTTATAATATTATAACATTTAAATTATAGCAAGTTAAAAAAATATTTGAAGATAAAATTGTAAAAATAAAGGTTTTTTGCCAAGAAAGCACCGACTTTTATTCAGATTTTGCCTATGGGCCTTCACTTTCCTCTTCTGAGTTGCGCCCGGAAGCTTAAGCCAACAGCAAAATTCACCCTGTTTTCACAATAGTTTGGCCTTCTTGATAGCCTCCCCCAGTTCTGCGGGAGTGGCATAGCGATCGGAGGGGTTACGGCACAACAGCCTGAGGATAATTTCTTCCAGGTCAACCGGCAAGGTGGGATTGAAAACACGTGGAGAAGGCCATGCTTTAAAACTTCGGTGGAAACGGATCACTCCCCTTAAGCTGTACTCTTTAAAAGGCAGCACACCGGTAAGCAACTCAAAGAGGATAACCCCCAGAGAATAAAGATCCGCACGGTGATCCACCCCCTGGACAGCAGCTTCAAGGGAGTCTCCCCGGCCTCGATTTTTTACCCTGCCGCTCCAGAAGCCCCTGCTGTCAAACCTCTCCGGCGCGGCATAGAGAAAAGTACCCGTGAATTGTCTGTACTTTTTCAGGATATCAGCGGTAAAAACCTTGGTTCCTTCCATAACCCAAAGAATATCAAATCCGCTCACCTTAACTCTCCCGTCTGCCGAAAGGAGAATATTCTCCGGTTTCAGAGCTCCATGAGACATGGCCCTGCTGCGGATATAGAGATAGTCAAGGGCTGAACATACCTGCAGGGCAATGGAGAAAACCTCCTTTAAGGGCAGTGGCGCCCGCAGCTTTACCAGCTCGGCAAGGCTACCCCCCTCCATGTATTCCATGGCATAAAAGAAACGGTTGTTATGCCAGCAGTCTTCATATACCGGCACGATATAAGGGGTAGAGAAACTGCGGAAAGTTCTTAGTAGTCCCTGCAAACGGCGTATGAAAACCGGGTCTGCCGTAAATTTATCATCAAACTGCTTTATGGCCACTTTGCGCCCGCTATATCTTTCTCTACCCAGCAAAACACTGCCTGCCGGGCCCTTCCCGCATACTTCCAAAAATTCATACTTTCTCCAGAAAGCCGTTCCCATACTTCTTTTGCAGATATCCTTTTTAAGCTCATAGAGGGGTTCAGTCTCCCGGAGGTATTCACGCCATGAAAGGAAGTGGCATTTTTCGGCACTATTTTCCAGCGTTTCGCAAAGATCAAGATATTCGGCCCCCAGCTTGTCTCGTTGCCCGGCAGGAATGCTTCTAATCAGCTCTTCCGCCTCAGCGGATCGTCCCTGGTGAAGAAAGGTCCGGGCCAGGCCTGCTCTTGCCTCCCAGTACAGCGGGGCGTCTGGCGGTACATGCAGGTAATTATCCCCGGCTTCAGCCCATTTTTCCTCTACTTCAGCGATGAGGCCCAAAAGGTAATATGCCGGGTGAAAAGGGTCTTTGCTGCCAAGGATAACAGCGGCCGCTTCTTTGGCCCGGCTTAGGTCGTTTAAAAGACAGCAGACCCGTCCAAGTTCCAGTGTTGTCCAGGGATCGGGCCGGCGCTTAAAAGCCTCCTCCAGGTAGTGCCTTGACTCTAATAGCATGCCCTGGCGCCGGTATAGCCTCCCCAGCCTTAATAAAAGCTCATAATCATCCGGCGACAGGGCGATCAGGGAAAGGTAAAAACGGATCTTTTCCGTATCTCTGGAACAATAGCGAAGGGCTTCCCTGTAGACTGTGAGCGCCTCTTCCTCTCTTCCCGGGAAATTTTCCAGAAGATGTCCCAGCGCTTCATAAGACTCCAGATCCCCGGGATTATACTCCAGAATTTGCCGGTAAAGTGTCTCCGCTTGGGGCAGAAATAAAACCCCTCTGGCATAATAAGCCCGGGCTGCCCTCCGGAGCAAAAAAATATCCTGCCTGTAGGAAGCCAGAAGCTCCTCATAAAAAATCAGGGCCTCTGCCGCAAAGCCCCGTTTTAACAAATCATCCCCCAACTGAACAAACAGGTGGTACACAAGGCCGGAAAAAAACCGGCGGCGGTATTTTGCAGGAATTTTCTTGCAAGAGGGAAGCTCTTTTAGCGCTCTCACCAGCAGCAGGGCGCACTTTTTGACAGTTTCCGGTTTTCCCTCAGCAAAAGATGTCTCCATTACCTGCAAAAGGTTAATAATTTTTTCCTGTTCAAAGGAAAAATGTTTCTGGGAGAGGGAAAGATGACGCCTTTTATAGGGCTCCGGAGGGGAAAGATACAGGATAAATTCAACTCCCAAGAGGGCACCTAAATAGCCTGCCAGAATATCCGATAAATGAAAATATGTTTTTTCTCTCCGGGACATATACTCTCCTGCCGTTCCGGTAACTTTTCTGGAACCTTTTTGCAAAATTATATCATCACGGCAAAAAGGTTACAAGCCGGCTGGAAGGAAGGACTGAAACAGCTTTTTCAAGAAAAAACCGTAAGGTATGGAATACTTTTTCCCGGCAAACACGATAATTAGCCGGCCTTCCTGGGTCCCAAGCCGCAGGGCTTGTGGGGGGTCTTCAAGGGCCATTAACTCCCGGAGCCCCTGCTCTGTGATATTTAAACCAAAGTAGACCAGCAGACAAAAAAATATTATCCCCAAAAAAAACAGGGCCAAAGGCTTTGCTCTCAAGGCCATCTACCTTTCTTTAAACCTTTAGCCCATACTATTAACAAAAAAATTTTTATTATACCCGCTTTATATCTGCCTCATTGAAAGGCAGCTGCCAGCACTTCCGCGAAACAGGCAACAGCCTTCATAATTTCGTCCCTGTTGTTTTCATGGCCGCCGATCTCCACGATAAGACTCCGGGGGTGCAGGTCCTGGTTATAAATGAAAGAATGTCTCCTTATCCCCCGGGAAAGCCCGGGATATCTTTCCCCCATTGCCTTCTCCAAAAAAAGAGCAAAACGCAGGTTATCATGCCACCCTTCATGGTTTGTGCCGATTACGAAGAGAATTTTGGCGGTACTTAGCTCGCCGATTCTGGCCGTGGTTGCCTGACGGGCAACGCCGTCACGATGAAGATCCAGCACTACCTGGATCTGCGGGTTCTCTTTCAGCACCCGTTCAATGCCGGGCCGGGCTTTTTGATAGGCAGGGTCGCGCGGAATGTCGTATACTTCCTTATGGTGCAGTACGGGAATGCCATAATTGCTCTCCAGCAGTTCAGCAAGCTGTTCGCCCAGGGAAACCACGGTCAACTCCGGATTGGCGGTAAAGGCCCGGCCGGATACCGGAATAAATGACTCCGAAGCATGGGTATGGTAGATTAGTACCAGGGGTTTATGGCCATCCTCAAGGCGGAAGGGTTTTTCCCGGGGGTAGGGGTTGCTTTTGCCCAGCAGGAAAGAGATGCCTTCTCCCCCTTCCTCCGGCAAAACAGGCTCCTCTACTGTCTCTTGCTCATTATAGGTATAGTCACTGATGGCAGGATCATGGTACCTGGCCTCTATAACTTTAAAGCCCGCCAGTTCGCTATGTAAAAAAAGCCGTGGACTGGCCTGTACAGGCAACTTCAGCTCTGCCGACGACTCTTCGAGGGGGAGGCGACTGTGTTCTCCGGCAACTGCCTCCCTGCTCATACCGGGCAGTGCATGGCTGATAAGAAGGGTATAGTCCAGCTCAAGATTTCGGGGTAAAACCGGCTTAAGAGTTACTATTCCGGAAAGGATAGCGGCACCGTACGGAGAGAGGGACATAAGCAAAACAAGCGCCAAAACCGCAAAAACGACCAGCGAGAGAATATCCCTGCTCCGGGGACGTTTTTTAAAGGAGCGGCAGCGTGCCGTAAATCTTGGTTCGCTGAAATAGTTGGCTCTTCCTTCAGACATGAAAAGTCCCCCCTTTTAAAAACATCGTATTTAAATTAATATGAAAGGGAGGAGCAGGAATATACCTGTTTTAAATATTTTTACGGCCGCTTCTCCTTACTTTATAATAGCGGCATCGCCATCTGCGGAGGCGAGGGTCTTTGATGTTATTTGCTATAGTCGCGTTTATCTAACACCTCAAGTCCTGCCCTGGTAGTCTTCAATGGCTTTATGCAGGGCATCGGCAGCCAGGTTGGAGCAGTGCAGCTTGGCGGGAGGCAACCCTCCCAGTTCCTCAGCAACGTCATCATTGGTTACCGCCATGGCTTCTTCCAGCGTCTTTCCCTTAACCATTTCTGTCAGGACACTGCTGCTGGCAATGGCTGCACCGCAACCAAAAGTTAGGAATTTTATATCTTTAATAATGTTATCCTCGACCTTGATAAATATTTTCATGATATCGCCGCATTTCATATTCCCTACTTCGCCCACTCCGCTGGGGTTCTCCATTTCCCCGACATTACGGGGGTTTTGGAAATGATCCAGAACTTTTTCATTATACATAGTTCGTCCCTCCTGAAAGATTCTAACATTGCCGCACTCTTTAAAGCAACTATTTCTTGTAAACGGGAGAAATTTTCCTGAGCCTTTCCGTAATCTCCTTGACGGCTTCCACCGTGTAATCAATATCCCCGACGGTATTGTCGCTCCCCAGGGTTAAACGCACCGAACCTTGAGCGGTCTGATGGTCCAGACCGATAGCCATAAGCACATGGGAGGGTTCCAGGGAGCCCGATGTGCAGGCCGACCCGCTGGAGACGGCGATACCCTTTAAATCAAGGTTCAATAAAAGGGATTCTCCCTCTATATACAGCACACTGACGTTTACATTGCCCGGCAGCCTTTTTTGGGGATGCCCGTTAAGCCTGATACCTTCTATCTCCAGCAGTCCTTTTATGAGCCGGTTCCTTAAGCCCTCCAGATAGGCGCTTTTTGCCTCCATGTCCGTAACAGCAAGCTCAATGGCCCGCCCCAGCCCGACAATCCCCGGTAAGTTTTCCGTTCCGGGACGCAACTTTCTTTCCTGTGCGCCGCCGAAAAGAACCTGTTTTATCTTTGTACGCTTACGAATATACAGGGCTCCGACTCCCTTGGGGCCGCAAAACTTGTGTGCGGAAAGAGAGAGCAGATCAATGGGCTGCTCCTTCAAGTTAAAGGGTATGCTTCCGATAGCCTGGACAGCGTCCGTATGGAAGTACACGCCTCTTTCCCTGCAGATGCGGCCGATTTCCTCAAAGGGTTGAATGGTTCCGATTTCGTTGTTTGCCGTCATAATCGTAACAAGAATGGTGTTATCTGTTATATGCCGTTCCAACTCCCCGGGATCGACCATACCATATTCGTCCACGGGCAAGAAGGTCACCTCAAAACCGGTACTGTGCAGATAGTTTACCGTATCCAGTACGGCATGGTGCTCAATGGCGCTGGTAATAATATGCTTCCTCTCACCGAAAGAAAGTGCTCTGGCGACACCCTGGATGGCCAGATTGTTGGCTTCTGTTCCCCCCGAGGTAAAAATGATTTCTTCAGGAGTTGCACCGAGAGCCCTGGCAACCTTTTCCCGGGATTCATCCAGGGCTTTACGGGCTTCCCGGCCAAAAAAATGCAAACTCGACGGATTCCCATAAACGCTCTTTAAAAAAGGAAGCATGGCCTCCAAAACTTCTTCCTTCAAAGGAGTTGTGGCGGCATGGTCCATGTAAATTTTCGGCACGGCAAAGGCCTCCTTTCGAGGGATGCTCATTTTGTTAGTATTTTCCCGGCATTTTTTTCAAGATATGTGTTCAAACGTTCCCTGGATCATATCCTTTAAG
>DLUO01000084.1 GCA_003444595.1 Bacillota bacterium | reverse complement strand
AGCTATCTCTTCTGCGTCAAGGCCTTGAACCAACTGGGCCAGGAGAAAGAAAGCTCCCTTACCTTCAACTACCTGCCGGCAGCCCCGCCCCGGCCCGCGGTAAACATTCTCACACCTCCGGAGGGAAGCCATATCAACGGGGATACCTGGATTAAAATAGAAGCAGCGGCGGCCAATGAGCTGGGGGAGGAAGGGTTAAGCTGCCTTTTCCTGGAGGTAGAAGGGATAAGAATGGCTGAAGCGGGCCTGCCGCATACCTCCATCAACTGGTTATGGGAAACAGCAGGCTATGACGAGGGTATTATTACTATCAGGGCTGTAGCAGCAGATGTCCTGGGACAGGAAAGCAGTGACCAGGTTTCCATCCTTTTGGACAGGACCCCTCCGGGTCCGGTGTCGCTGCATGAGCCTTTCCAGGGGCAAAGCGGCGTAAGGCTGCCCGTTAAGTTCTCCTGGGAGACTGCTGAAAGCCTCAGCCCGCCCCGTTACCGCCTGCAACTGGCTGCTGCGGAAAGCGGTCTCGGTGAGGAAGGGGTGTTTAATGCTCCCCTGCTGGACATTGAAGATCTCCCGGATAACTGCTATACACTTTGGGATTTACCCCTGCAAAGCGGAAAACGCTATCTCTGGCGGGTACAGGCCTCCGACCTGGCCGGCAACCAGGGGCCCTGGTCGGAAGCCCGGGAATTCCGGACTTATATTCCTTCCGGCTCCGGGGTCTCTCCCGGCAAAGGAGATGGCTCCGGGGTGGTACCTTCCTATCAACATGAAAATCTCAACACGACCGGACAGGCAGCACCTAAGATGGATGAAGAAACGCCCGGTCCGGAAACAGCTACGGAAGATATGGCAGATATGGCGGGAGTAAAAGTCTTTGCAGACCTCGAACCGGGTCACCCCGCGGCCGAAGCGATCCTTTTCCTTTATAACAGGGGCATCGTTAAGGGCATGGGGGAAGGTATATTTGCACCTACCCTGCCGCTTAGCAGGGCCCAGGCGGTCGCCCTTTTAATAAAGTTCCCTCTGGAAACCGACAGAAAAGGGCCTCCTTCGCCGGGGACATTTGAAGATCTGGAAAGCGGTGCCTGGTACACCCCTGCCGTAAAGGCGGCAGCCGGCATAGGCCTGTTAAGCGGTTACGAGGACAACTCTTTCCGCCCTGCTTCCCCCATAAATGGCGCAGAATTTGCCGCCCTGCTCTGCCGCCTGGAAAATTTTGTTATAAAATCCTTGGAAGTTCCGGCTAATACAGGTGAAGCGTTAAAGGAGGCGGAGCTGGCGTCAGGCTTGCGGGAAGCGGTCCTGAACAAAACGCCTCCCTGGGCCGCTAACAGCGTAGCCGCGCTGATAAAAAGAGGCATTATCGGGGAGAAGGAGCTGGCCTGGTTCGAGCCCCGTCAGCCTCTGAGCCGGGCTGAAGCAGCTATTTTACTGTGGAAAGCCTACCTTTACTACCAAATCGACGCAAGCTGATTTTTTTCACTTCAATTCCAAGGAGCTACCTGCCGGAGGGCGAGCATTATAAACAAGCAGCGGGACAGCGGCAACATCTTTCTGCACCGTGCCACAGGGGCGTTCATACCTATTTTCATGGCGAAGCAATCCTTGCTGCCGGCCATTCATCACTTTGGTTTTACTATGCACAGCTACCATACCGTTATAAAATTCTGCGTGTAGCACTCCCTGTAAACGCCGACACCCAGGCTTTTTAAATCCCGGTTGAGAATGTTATCCCGATGCCTGGAGCTGTTCATCAGGCCGTGATGCACCTCAATGCCGTCCAGTTGGCCGCGGGCAATGTTTTCCGCGGCCAACCGGAAATCTATACCGTAATCATCGAGACGCTGGTCCAGGGTTTTTCCTGTCACAGGGGAAACGTGGTCGAAGTAATTATGCATAAACATCTCCCTGCTGTATTCCCGGGCCACCTGTGCGGCAAGCTCGTTGTGAGAAAGGGCTGGCAGACCGCGCCTGATGCGTTCAACATTGGCAAGATCGAAGATTTGCCGCTCATCCGTCATCTCGGCCTCTCTCATACCCCGGGGGTCATACGCTCCCCCTTCACCCTGTGCGGAGCGGCATTGAAAAAACAGCTCGTACCTGTCCTCTGCCAGCGCCCTGTCTTCCAGCCTGATAGCTGTAATTTTATTGTTGTCCAGGGAATCATAATAGAAGGTAATCATAATCCGCTTGTAAATAAGGGTGGGAAGATGCAGCTTATAAATAGTCCTGGTTTCTTCCACGTAAAGACCATCAGCCGTAGAAAAATGCTCTTTAAGCTCCGGCAAGCCGGTCCCCGGTTTCACAGCACCGAAACGCCATTCCAGCCCGCAGGTATAAACCGAGACTACCCTGCCATCTTTAATTCCTACAAGGAGGTATTGGAGCGGGTCCTGGTTATAAACCCACCAGTTATACCCGTAGATGGTAGCGTCCACCCGGTCCGGCTCTCCCAGCTCCTGCAGCACTTTTTCCTCGGCATCTCCCAGAGCGACACCGTAGGTTTCTATGCTCAACTCCAGATCACTGTAGGTGGCAGGACGCTCTTCCCGGACAAGCCCGCTGACGCTGTCATCAAAACCGTCTCCAAAGGCGATGGCGACGGAACGAATCTCATCGAGCCAGGAAACGGTTGCTCCCAGGTTTTCAGCAACAAATCTCAGGGGAACATAGGCCCTGCTGCCGATAAGCCTGGCCGGCGCCTCCAAAGGGACTATCCTGCCGTTTAAGCGCGCCGTATATGACCCCATAACAAGCTCAATGCTTAGATCTTCCAGGTAAATGTAAACCGCTCCATTATCCCCGCGCCACTCTACCTGCGCTCCCATGGCCTCCAGCAGAAATCTGACCGGGACCAGAGTTCGCCCTTTGTCAATAATAGGAGGGACATCCGGGAAAAGTTCTTTTCTGTTTAAAAAGATCCCGATATCAGCCTGCCCGGAGGCCACAGGCGAATTCCCGGCCGGAGCGCTTTCAATCCGCAAAGCCTGTCCGCATATCAAGAAAAATAAAAAAAAGGCAGTTGAAAAGAATAATAAATTGACCAGGGCCTTTTTAGACTTCATTACCCTGCCTCCTTCAAATGTTCAGGCTGTAATGCAATAATACAGGCGGTTTTCTCCGGCCCGCTGTTCTCACACTGTTTCCGCTTGCCTCCCTTTCTCCTACCGGGTGGTAGCGGTATACAGCGTTTTCTCTTCCAGCGCCACGGGTATGTGATTGGCCGCATTATCCAGCAGCTTTAATTGCAGAGTGCTTTCCAGAAAGGGCACTGCTCCCTCGCGTAAGGCAACGGCCTCCATAACAACAAGATGACTGCGGGGGGGTATTTCCTCCCGGTAACCCAGCGATGTCTGGATATACTCGATCATCCCTTCACTGTTATTAATGCGCTTTATGTAAAACTCATCCCCCGCTTTGTAGGAAGGATTTTTGAGGTCCTTAATTTCCATGATTTCG
>DLUO01000135.1:3383-3941 GCA_003444595.1 Bacillota bacterium | reverse complement strand
GCTGGGATACCTGGATGACCTGCAGGAACGCTTTTTTACCTGGTGCGATAAGGTTGTGCAAGACTACATTGACCGTGAGAAAGCCGAGTTTAAACAGTGGTGGCCGCGCAAGAGTCCGGACGGCAGTTATGAACTGGTTTTCAAACTGGATGCCCGTGATAAAGGCGTATCCACGCGCAGTGTACTAATACCGGATGAGTTTCACGAACTCCTTGAACGTGAATACTTTATCGATCACCCGCCGGACAAAGAGGAACCAACAACGGAGGTTTGAATTTAGAGCCCCGGTCTTAGCTTTATCAACGAAGCAGTTCCGGAAGAAGCATCAGTGCCCCGGAACACTTCTGAAAGAAGCTTTTACCGGGGCACTTTCCAACGCTGCTCTTCAATAACCTTATGTTATCCATGCCTTTAATCCTTCGGACTGTTGACCGCTGCTTTTGGGAATTAAATTTACTTAATAGCATGGCAACGAAAGCCTCTGCTCATGTACTTAAAGTTGGCTCTTCCTATTTTTTCCAGGAATAACTCCAGGCGGGAGATTTTTTTTCTGTAGCG
>DLUO01000135.1:1038-3234 GCA_003444595.1 Bacillota bacterium | reverse complement strand
GGATACAACTCTTCTCCGCAAAGCACCTCCCTTTTTACAGCAGTTTCCGGAAAAAAGACTCTTTTACAAACCGGACAAACTACTTCATGACTGGTCAGTTCAAGCATGTCTCCATCTCCTTTGCTTTTTATTTTCTGCAGCTTGTTATTAAACTAACAAATGCAGAATTTTTTGATAATTAATTCTACCATAAGGAGGGAAACATGTCAAGCCATTATTAAAAGATAATTATTTCACATTAAAAATACTTTTTTCACAAACCTATTTATCAACAAGTTTATTTTTTAACAAAGTAATCAAGAAAAATTACTTTTTCTTCGGACCTGTATCCGGAAACCTCAACCTCCAGCTTCTCCTTAAAAAGCGGGCCGTTAACAACCAGGGTATGATATTCCCCCGATTCCCCGCAGGGGGACAAACCCCTGCTTTTTACCTCTTGAATAAAGTCAACATTCAAGAGCCGTCCCAGCCATTTGTCTTCCAGGAGATCTTTCCGCAGCGCCACAATCAGTAACTCCGCCTTTAGCGCCAGCAACTCCGACAGAATATCTTCCTCCTGCAGTCCCCATAAGGGCAGGTAACAATTAACAGCAACCCTGGCACATGCCTTTTCAAGCCAGTGGCGGTGCTCTGTAATGTTAATATCCCCGAAAACTCCTCCTGTAAAGCCCTTTTGCTTTAGCTCACAGGAAACCCTGTGAAAAGTTTCCTCATAGCTATCCCAGGTAACCGGTTCCAATATCTGGGGAAGATTAAGGGCACGGGCCTGGCCTGACAGGAGTTCCACAGGCAAATTATGCGACATACTGCAACTGTCCTTATTGATAAAAGTTAGAAGGCATCCCGGCTGCAGACCTGCTTCCCGGGCTTTTAGCAAAGCCAAATAAGCGTCCTTTCCCCCGCTCCAGGAAACAAATACTTTTTCGCCTGCGTTCATGATGTTTCACTCCCCCTTAGGTGTTTTTTCGTCCCCCGGAGGCAGCACACCGGGAAGGCCTCCGGGCCGAAATATGGTCTACAAAGAGCGTTTCACTGTTTCCCGTAACCGATTGGGTAAAGATCTTTACAGATGGCCAGCAGGTCATCAACACCTTTTGTAACCAGCGCCCCTTTTTGTTTAATCCTTTCATAAACCTCGACGGCTTTTCCTCCGCAGTAATCGCGTTCGGCAAAAGGCCTTTCCTCCAGCATTACTACTGTAAACCGGGAAGATATTACCTCCTCCACCGCCTGGAGGTTGCGCAAATTCCCCGGGCCAAAGGGAATCGGTGGGACTACGACGGCCCGGGCTTTTTCTATCAGTGCCAAGTGCTGCCTGTGAAAATGATCGTTTACAGGAGAAAAAGGAGGCAGGGTAATAACCGGAAGACGGTAACAGGAGGCAAAGCGGTAACTGCTGTCCTCCCGTGTAACCGGTCCTACGGAAAGCTGAAAACCTGCCTCCCAAAGGGCCGATAAAACAGGAATCGCCTCCTCCCCTCCGCCGATAACATGTATTCTCGTCCCGGAAAAACTTTCCTGTTTTCCCCCCGGCAGATCCCGTTTCAGCACGGTGACGGTGAGTTTGCCGTTTAAGGGGTTACGCTGGATAACGGCGGGCGTCCCATATGCCCTGTAGATGTTCTCTGCTGTCAATACCTCTTCCGGTTTCCCGAAGGACAAGATTTTTTTCTCGGCAAGTAAAATAAAAGTGTCAAAAAACTGTGAAGCCAGGTTTAGATCGTGGATGGCGGCTATAATGGTTGTCCCTTTAGCCCGGTTAAGCCTGCGGGCAAGCTCCAGAAACTCCACCTGGAAATTTATATCGAGGTTTGCCGTGGGTTCGTCCAACAGCAGAAGCTCCGGCTCCTGGGCCAGGGCGCGGGCGATTATAACCCGCTGGCGCTCGCCGCCGCTTAAATCGGTAACCGCTTTCCCGGCCAGACCGGCAATTCCGACAGCTTCCATGGCTGTTCGTATTATTTCCCTGTCCCGAGAGGTTTCCTTTTGAAAACGCTTCAGGTAAGGATACCGCCCCATGGCCACGATCTCTTCCACCGAAAAATCAAAATCAACGGCGGTATCCTGGGGAACAACGGAAATCAGTTTGGCGGTATCCGTCAGGGGTATTTTATGCAACTCCCGGCTGTCCAGATACACCGTCCCCCGGGCCGGCTTTAACAGGCGGCCGATACAGCGCAGTAGAGAAGATTTGCC
>DLUO01000135.1:0-764 GCA_003444595.1 Bacillota bacterium | reverse complement strand
GTCAAGGGCTGTAAAAGAATCGTATTCAACAGACAGATCGTGCACATGGAGTGTAATCCCCAGAGCAACCACCCCCTAAACCCCGGAAAAATATCTCATCTTTTTTCTCCTGCGCAGCAAATAAAGGAAGAAAGGCGCACCCAAAAGGGCTGTAATGATGCCCACAGGAAGTTCCGACGGAGCAATAATGGTACGTGAAAGGGTATCGGCTCCTGTCAGCAAAATAGCTCCGGTCAAAACTGAAGCCGGCAGCAAAAAACGGTGATCAGGGCCGGCGACAAGCCGTATGATGTGAGGGACCACCAGACCGACAAAACCGATGATCCCCGAAGTGGAAACTGCCGCTGAGACGAGCAACGAGGCCGCTATGAGATAAATTATTTTTACTTTCTCAGCATTAATGCCCAGGTACACGGCCGTATCCTCTCCCAGCAGCAGGACGTTCAACTCCCTGGCAAAAAAATATATAATGCCAAAGCCGATCAGGACATAGGGAAGCATGACCCGGACATAACTCCAGCGCGCGCCTCCCAGCCCCCCCATCATCCAGAAAACAATCTGGTGGAGCTGTTCCCCGGCAAAATAGATCAGGAGAGAAACAAATGCGGAAAGAAAAGCATTGACGGCAATCCCGGCCAGAAGAAGCGTCATCACGGGAACCACACCCCCCTGGCGGGACAACTGGTAAACCAGTGCTATAGCGGCCAGGCCTCCGGCGAAGGCCATCAGCGGAACGGCCCCAAAGCTGTCTCTTATACACATCT
>DLUO01000151.1:1219-4478 GCA_003444595.1 Bacillota bacterium | reverse complement strand
AGATGTGTATAAGAGACAGGCCTTTCTCCGCTTCAATCCTGGCAATTTCAGTCTGCACCCTGCTTTTTTCATCCAGAAGCTTTCTTCCTTTTAAAGCGAGTTCGGCAAAACTTTTCTCCAGCTCCTCGATATTATTTTCAACCTTTTCCAGATCCAGGGCCTTCTGCGAATGCAAATTTTTTATTTCAGCCATTTCTGTTTCCAGGTTTCGCAACTCTCTTTTACGCTGCAGAAAGCCGCTGCGCTCTTCCGACTGGTATCCTCCCGAAATGGCGCCTCCAGGCGCGATCATCTCTCCATCAAGTGTTACTATTCTCCAGCCGCCCCTGTTACTGCGGGCCTGACGAAGAGCCGCCTCCAGGTTTTTAGCCACCAGGACACCTCCAAGTAGGTATTCCACAGCCTTTTTGAACCTCGCCGGCGTTTCCACCAACTGTGAAGCCACACCGAATATTTCATCTGGAGCGGGAGAGACAAACTCTCTTCTGGAGGCTGTTTTTAGAAGATTCAGAGGGAGAAATGTAGCGCGGCCGGCTCTTTTCTCCTTTAGAAATTCGATCGCTTTTTGGGCAGAAAGATCATCAGCAGTGACGATAAATTGTATTTTTGCTCCAAGGGCTGCCTCTATCGCCTTCTCAAACTCCGGGGGGACGCTAAGCAAACTGGCCACCGGACCGAAGATGCCTTGCTCTTTCCGATCCCGGGCATACTCATTTATGACAGCCCTTACACCGCGTGCATACAGGTTTAATTCGGCTTCGCTCTCACTTAAATACTTTAGCCGGACACTTTTTTTCTGCAACTCCTTTTCCAGGCGTTCAAGCTCGTTTTTTCGTATTTTTTTCTGATTGTAAAGCTCGTTGCGCCGCTGTTCCAACAGTTCGTGCTCTTTATCCCTGTCCATGCTGTCCAGTTCGATTCTCTGCAGTAAGGAGTGAGCTTCATTCTCAGCCTTTTGCAGGGAATCCAGTTCATCTTTTTTCTTACTTTTATGCCTTTCGTTCTCCTCAATTTCGTCGCAAAGTTCCCGGTAGCGCAGTCTGCTGCTCTCCAGAAACTGCCCCAGAGCAGCTTGCCGCCTGCTTTTCTCAGTTTTTTGCTTCCTGAGCTCATCAAGGACGGTAAGAGTGTTTTTTTCCCCGAGTTCCTCCAGTACCGCTTTTAGGCCGGAGGCTTTCACTCCGAGCTGCTGCTGTTCCCAAAGAACGCTTTTTAATTCGTCCTCATTTATCCTGTAGGTATTATCCAGTCCTGAAAGACGGTTTGCCACTTCTTTACAGGATTCTTCCTTAAGTAAAATTTTCTCCTCGGCATATTTTTTTTGCTCCTTAATCAGGCTTAACCTGCCCTGCAGCTTTTCCAGCTTCTCTTTTTGCTCCCGGCAAAGTTCCTTTAGCTCGTTGATTTCCTCCAGCTTGGAGCTTTCCTGCTGCTCAATCGTGCTTGTCCTGCTCCTTAACTTCTCCAGCCCTGCTTCCTTTTCCTGTATATTATTGGAAATCCTCTCCAGCTCACTACTCATTTTCTGCAGTTGATTGCTATTGTCCCACCAGCGCTTGAGGAGCATTGTTTTTTCTATTTCCTTCAATTTATGGGATAGCTCCCTGTATTCTCTTGCCAGGGTTGCTGCTTCGCTGAGGGGAGCAGCCTGATTTTTTAACTCTGTGAGAATATCTTCAACCCTTAAAAGATTTTTTTTCATCTCTTCCAGTCTTGACCCGGCCTCTTTTTTTCTCTGCTTATATTTATGTATTTCAGCGGCTTCTTCGAAAAGCTCCCTGTGTTCTTCAGGCCTGGCGTTAATAAGCTGCTCTACCCGGCCCTGCCCGATTAGAGAATAAGTCTCCTTGCCGATGCCGGTATCAAGAAACAGCTCGATTATATCCTTAAGCCTGCATAATGTTTTATTTAGATAGTATTCCCCTTCCCCGGAGCGGTACATTCTCCTGGTAATTACTATTTCCCGGTAATCAAGAGGCAGGTACTGATCAGCCTTGTCGAAAGTCAGTGACACCTCGGCATAGTTTAGAGCCTTGCGGAGGGCGGTTCCATTGAAGATAAGATCCTCCATTTTGGAGCCGCGCAACAATTTTGCGCTCTGCTCGCCCAGCGCCCAGCGAATGGCATCAAACAAGTTGCTCTTGCCGCATCCATTAGGGCCGATAGCGGCTGTAATACCGGGTGAGAATTTCAATTGCGTTTTATCTGGAAAAGACTTAAAGCCAATTATTTCCAGAGATTTAAGATACATTCACAAGCACCGCCAACATCATTTTCCCGGGACATGTATACTTGCCCCCCGCGATTAGTCAATCAACTTCAGTGCATTAAATCAGAACTCTAGAGATTCCCACGCGGCTTGGGCGGCAGACTGTTCCGCGTCTTTCTTGCTTTTTCCCATGCCTGTTCCGATAACCTTATTATCCAGCTTAACTACAGCCTGAAAAGTTTTGTCATGGGGCGGTCCGAATTCTGCCGTGATCCGGTAGACAGGATTTTTTCCGATTCTGGACTGGCATGTTTCCTGCAGCATGGTCTTATAATCGAGCAAAGGAATATCTCCCCGCTCGACAGCTGCCAGAATAGGCTTGAACAGAGCGATAATTAAGGAACTGGCGGCCTGGTAGCCCAGATCCAAAAAGAGCGCGCCGATCAGCGCTTCCAGGGCGTCAGCCAGTACAGAACTTTTCTCAGCCCCGCCGCTTTGCATTTCACCTTTGCCCAGTTTTAAATACGTGCCGAGGTTTATCTCCCGGGCGATTTGCGCCAGTGATTTTTCGTTCACAACATTATGGCGCATTAAAGAGAGTTTTCCCTCTGAATCATGGAGAAAAGCCTTAAAAAAATATTCAGATATTACCAGTTCTAAAACTGCATCCCCCAAAAATTCCAACCGCTCATTGCTGCCCAGGCTCTCCTGCTCATAGGCATAAGAGGAGTGAGTCAACGCCTCTTGGTACAATGCCTCATTTTGAACCGGCCAGCCAAGAGCCTCCAGCAGTTCCACAGCTTCTTTACAGGACAGCTTAAATTGTCCTCCCTTCAGGCGCATACTTTTTTACAACAATGCAGGCATTTGTACCCCCAAAACCAAAAGAGTTAGACATGGCTACCTTAAATTCCCTCTCAATAGCATTATTGGGTACATAAAACAAATCACACTCCGGATCTTCGTACTCGTAGTTAATAGTGGGAGGAATGATTCCATTCTGCATACTTAAAAAGGTGGCCACAGCCTCCACCCCTCCGGCGGCTCCCA
>DLUO01000151.1:0-993 GCA_003444595.1 Bacillota bacterium | reverse complement strand
GTTTCAATCCTGTCGTTATAATCCGTAGAAGTCCCATGAGCATTGATATATCCCACCTCCGACGGTAAAAGGCCGGCGTCCTTTAGCGCTCTTTCCATACAGAGGCTAGCTCCCACCCCTTCCGGATCAGGCGCCGTTACATGATAACCGTCGCCCGACATGCCATAGCCGGCAATCTCTCCGTAAATAAAAGCGTTTCGCTTCAGGGCATGTTCCAGTGTTTCCATAACTAAAACACCGGCACCTTCTCCCATCACAAACCCATCACGCTTTTTGTCAAAAGGTCTGGAAGCCTTCTCTGGTTGGTCGTTACAGGTAGACAACGCCCGGGCCGCGCAAAAACCGGCAAAAGCGATATGGGTTATGGGAGCCTCGGCTCCTCCGGCAATCATAACATCCGCTTCTCCTCTTTGCAGAATGCGAAAGGCTTCACCGATGGCATGAGTTCCGCTGGCACAGGCTGTTACCGGAGTGGAATTCGGCCCTTTGAAACCATAGGCGATGGAAATATAGCCGGAGGCCATGTTCGCTATCAGCATGGGAACCAGGAAGGGGCTTACGCGGCGCGGCCCTTTTTCAAGGAGCACTTTAAACTGTTTCTCAATAGTATCCAGTCCCCCGATCCCCGAACCGATTATTACACCTACCCTCTCCTTCTCCTCGCCCTGCAGTTCAAGCCCTGCATCTTCGAGCGCCATTTTGGCCGCTGCATGAGCAAACTGGGTAAAGCGGTCCGTTTTTTTCACGTCTCTCTTCTCCATATAGCGCTGCGGATCGAAATCATCAATTACGGCAGCGATATAGGTTGGGTAATCACGGAAACTATCGATAGTTTTAACACCGCTCCGGCCTTTCTTTAAGCCTTCCCAGTACGCCTCTTTGCCGATTCCAATAGGTGTAACGGCTCCGATTCCTGTAACAACCACTCTTTTGTACACTGGCTTCACCTCACTTAGAAACAACATCCGGATCTAGATTTGAAGCCCCGCAAAA
>DLUO01000156.1:5011-6112 GCA_003444595.1 Bacillota bacterium | reverse complement strand
GTTCTGCTTAATCGGGACGCCGCTAAGGCTGGAGAGCAGGGCATAAAGCTCGGTGCTTGAAGCACTGTCCCCGTCCACCCCTTCGTAAGACTGTTCAAAACAAATACTTGCTGACAAGGTCAGAGGAGTTTTTTGGGCATATTTCTGTCCGAGGTAGCCGCTAATTATCATAACACCCTTGTCATGAATACGGCCGCTCATCTTGCTTTCCCTTTCAATGTTGACAATCCCCCTGCGTCCCAGGAAGGTAGAAGCAGTAATACGGGAAGGTCGGCCGAAAATATAGTCCCCCAGATTCAAAACGGCAAGGCCGTTTATCTGGCCTACTTTTTCACCCGACAAATCAAGTAGTATCTGTCCCTCCTCCACAAGCTCCAGAAGCTTTTTTTCATACTTGTCAGAGCGGAAGATCTTTTCCTTAACTGCTTTTTCGACATGGCTTTTGCTTACATATCTGGCTCCTTCCATCTCTGCCCAGGCATCGGCTTCATAAAGAATCTCCACAATGTCGTTAAAACAGGTGGTAAGCTTCTCCTGGTGATCCGCCAGGCGCGAGCTGTACTCCATAACCCTGGCGACCCCCGAGCGGTCAAAATGCTTTAAGCCCTCTCTCCGGCAGTGATTGGAGATAAAATTGGCCATTTTGGCAATATTTTCCACCGATCGTTCCATAGCGGTATCAAAATCCGCTTTAACTTTAAACAGTTTGCGGAAGTCCTCGTCATAACGGTAAAGAAGCTGATAAAGCAGAGGATTGCCGATCAGAATAACTTTAACATCCAGAGGAATGGGTTCGGGTTTTAAAGTGGTCATGGCCAAAAGGGCATACTGCTCGCCAATGGTTTCTATGCGAATTTCTCTTGTCTTTAAAACACGCTTTAAGGCCTCCCAGGATTGGAGATTGAGCAGGACATCATTGGCCTGCAGTATCAGGTAGCCTCCGTTAGCCCTGTGCAGCGCCCCGCTTCTTATCATTGTAAAGTCAGTGGTAATCATTCCCATCCTGTTTTCATGCTCCACCCGGCCGACAAGATTGTAGTAGGTGGGATTGGGCTCCACCACTACAGGGGCGCCTCCAGTGTCCCGATTATCAATAAAGAG
>DLUO01000156.1:1193-4821 GCA_003444595.1 Bacillota bacterium | reverse complement strand
ACTGCCTGCAAGCCTGTTTGATATTCCAGCTCCTTGAAGCGGTCTTTAATATTTTTTTCTTCGTTCTGAATAAGCCTGACGATTTCCATGGCTTTTAGCTGGACCTCGGTAGACTTTTTCTCCAGCTCCTCTCTTTGCGGCTGCTCCAGCTGGTTGTACTCCTCCTCGCTCATTTCCTTTCCCTCTTTTAGAGGTATACTTAAAAAGCCTGTTCCGGTCCTTTTCAATACAAAACCATTTTCCTGGGCAACCCTGTTTAACTTCTCCATTAATGCGCTCCTGATCTCCTGGAACTCTTTAAAAATAGCCCCTTTCTGCCTTTCGTACTCCTCTGACTTAAATACTTTGGGAATCTCTTCCTTTAATTCTTCCAGGAGATTGTCAATATCCCTGGCAAAGACGCTGCCTTTACCCGCCGGCAGGTTCAAGGCCATGGGTTCACTGGGGTTTTTAAAGTTATAGAGGTAGCACCAGTCATCGGGAACAGGCTCCCTCTTGGCAACTTCCCGGGCAATGGAGTGGGCATAGCTAGTTTTTCCTGTTCCGGTAATGCCGGTCATAAAAATATTGTAACCGTGTCTTTTGATATTCAGGCCGAAATTCATGGCCTTAACGGCTCTTTCCTGCCCGATAATATCTTCCAGCGGGTTTATCTCCTCTGTCGTTTCAAATTCAAACAAAAGAGGGTCGCATTTTTTTGCCAGTTGTTCCGCCTCCAGTCTGCTGTGCACCTTTTTTCCTCCTTCCGGTATGTTCATTGCTTTACCAAATTTAAGAGTGTCACTTTAACTGATTAAATTTCTTTTTTCTTTCCTTTTTTCCTGTCAGAAGCAGAAAATTTTTGTTTAAGTCCTTTTTTTAAAAATTTCCCTTGCCGCCATATTATTTGTGACGATCCAGGGAATACTGTCGGTAGTGAATAATCAGCGGGAGCTGTTGACAGTAAGGAGTACTTTATTCGTCTATGAAGGAGCAATATTTGAGCAAACTGTTTGCCCCAGGGAGTATTGCCGTAATCGGAGCCTCGCAGAATCCGGAAAAAGTAGGGCATGCCATCGTTAAAAATCTGCTGGAATGCGGCTATCCCGGTAAGATATATCCCATTAACCCACGGGAAGAACAGATTTTAGGGCTGCGCTGCTATAAAACGGTCAGTGAACTGGTATCCTCGGAGAAAAAAGAGGATCCCACGGGTGTAGATTTGGCGATCATCGCCATCCCCGCTTCCAGGGTGCTGGAAGCTGTAAAAGAATGTGCCGGGAACAAGATTAACCTGGTAATCGTTATTTCGGCAGGTTTTAAGGAAACAGGCCCTGAAGGCCTGGAACTGGAAAAGAAACTGACAACATTCTGTCATGAGCATAAAATACGCCTTTTGGGACCAAACTGCGTTGGGCTGTTGCATACCCATACTCCTGTTAATGCCTCTTTTGCCAGAGGTTTTCCACAAAAAGGGCATATCTCCTTTATTTCCCAGAGCGGCGCCATGCTTGTTTCCATTATCGACTGGAGCAAAGCAGCCGGCCTGGGATTTTCCCACTTTGTCAGCCTGGGTAACAAAGCCGATCTGAACGAGACAGACTTTCTTGAATATGCCGGTTGGGACCCGGCCACCAGAGTAATTCTGTGTTATCTTGAGGATATCGTTGACGGGCCAAAATTTTTAGAAAAAGCCGGCCGTATTTCCACCCACAAGCCAATTATTGTCCTCAAAGCCGGCTCCAGTCCCGCCGGAGCAAGAGCCGCTACCTCCCATACAGGGGCTCTGGCCGGCTCCGATAGCGCTTATAACGCCGCCTTCAAACAAAGCGCCGTGCTCAGGGTCGAAAACATGGAGGAGCTGTTCGATATGGCTTTTGCTTTCGCCAACCAGCCCCTTCCCGAAGGTGACAAAATTGCGATCATAACGAATTCCGGAGGACCGGGCATTTTAACAACAGATCGTCTAGAAAAGGCGGGGCTACATATGGCCCGCTTTACGGCGGAGACCTCCCGACAACTGAGAACTTTTTTACCGCCCGAAGCCAGTATTTACAATCCAGTGGATGTCCTGGGGGATGCCGGGGCTGAACGCTACCGTTTTGCTCTGGAAAAAGTCTTGTCCGATCCACAGGTGGACGGAGTTATTGCCTTGTTGTGCCCGACGGCAACAACAGATGCCCGGGAAGTAGCGCATAGTATCATGGAAATAAGAAAAGAAATTCCGGAAAAACCGCTTCTAAGCGTTTTTATGGGCGGGAAGGAAATCCAGGAAGGTCAAAACATCCTCAGGGAGGCACGAATACCCTGCTATACTTTTCCAGAAAGAGCGGTCGCCGCCATGGAAGGCATGGTCAGGTACCGCAGGAACAGTGCCGCCTTACATGAAAAAATAGAACTCCTAAAAAAGATAGATAAAAAGGCGCAGGAGGAGTCGGAGCCGTATAGCCCGTTCTATAATACAGCACAAGTTAAAGCCATCTTTTATGACGCATTAAGAGAAAGAAGAGTGGTTCTTCTGGGACATGAAGGTATCAAGGTCCTCTCCGCGTTTAAAATCCCGGTGGCCCCCAGCAAGCTAGCCAAAGACGCAGAGGAAGCGGCACGGATAGCTGAAGAAGTAGGTTTTCCCGTCGTTCTCAAAATAGCCTCCCCCAAAATCCTGCATAAGAGTGACATCGGCGGAGTAGTTGCAGGGCTCGAAAACGGCTGGGAAGTAAAAAGGCACTTTGAGGAAATAATGCACAGGGTCCAGCGTTTTGTTCCTGATGCGCCATTTTATGGTATCGAAGTGCAAAAAATGATGCCCACGGGCATGGAGATAATAGTTGGTTCCTCCTATGATATTCAGTTCGGCCACTTGCTGGTTTTTGGACTCGGAGGCATTTATGTAAATCTTTTCCAGGATTTTTCCCTGCGGCTGGCTCAAAACCTGGAGGAACCGGACATCGATGAAATGATTAAGGAAACCAAAGCTTACCGCCTCTTGCGAGGGTTCAGGGGAAGCAATCCCCTGGATATACAGTCCTTAAAAGATACTCTTCTCAAGACGGCACGCCTGGTCACGACCTTCCCTGAAATCAGGGAGATTGATATAAACCCTCTGCTTGTCTATGAAAAAGGGGTGTGTGCCGTTGATGTAAAAATTACTCTTTCTCATAATCTTGTGGCTGATGTTCATCCGGTATGGGAACGCGAAGAGCAACTAATCGAGCAATTTGCAGAAAGGAGGAGTTGACTTGTTACAAAAAATTTACTTAATGGGCCGATCAGGTTCCGGTAAAACTGCCGTCGCTCTGGGCCTCTCCCTGCTCTGGAAAGAAAAAGGGTTAAATATTTCCTATTTCAAGCCAAAAACTACGGGACACAACCTGCAGCGCAATCAGGATGCCGACGCTATTCTCTTTAAACAGGTCCTGAACCTTCCCTGGGAACCGGAACAAATAGCCCCGTTAAATTTTGAATCCATTTATATTTTTGGAGCTTCCAACCACAACCGTCCGACAGTAGAAAAAATGGAAGCAAAACTGGAGGAAAACTTCAGGGATATAGACGATAATGACGGGATCATGGTTATAGAAGGGGGGAGATCCCCCTGTGCCGGAATGTCCCTTTCCCTTGATGACTTCAGCCTGGCTAAAAGATGGGA
>DLUO01000156.1:0-954 GCA_003444595.1 Bacillota bacterium | reverse complement strand
CTTTATATCCTGGGGAACATTTTAAACAACCTGTCACCGGCGGCCCTCGATAAGGCCAGGAACATTTACCGTCCCTTACTGGAGGAAAAAGGCTATAAAGTCTTGGGTATAATCCCGGCACATCCTGCCATAACCTTTCCAACCGTAGCCGAGTTTCACGAAGCGCTGAAAGGGGAGGTTCTGTGCGGAGAAGAAAATATGGGGCTACCGGTAGAGGAGATTGTGGTGGGAACCATGACCATTGAAGGTGCCCTGAGGTACCTGCGCAGAGCTTTAAACAAAGCCGTTATTACCGGAGGGGATCGAAGCGACATGGCTTTGACAGCCCTGGAAACAAGCACTTCCGTCCTCATCCTTACAGGAGGTCTGCATCCCGATATCCGCATAATTGCACGTGCCCGGGAGAAAGGTATCCCTGTGATCCTCGTTCATTTCGATACTTATACCACCATTGGAGCGCTGCAGGGCATTGCCAGGCAAATTCGCCCCCAGGACAGCAGAACCATATCGCTAATTAAAGAAGAAGTGGCGCGTAATTGCTCCTGGGAAAAAATCGAGGAGGGAATAGAATCCTACAGGGTCTTTTCCACTACTGAGGGGCAGTAGGCTGGTTATTTGCCCAACCTATTTTTCGACTGTTTATTGGAGTTTTCCTCTGATGCTGAAGGGCAGTAGAGGCTCAAGGGACAGGAGTTGCACAAGGGTTTTCTGGCCCGGCAAACCCGGCGACCATGCGCAATCAGCCGGTGATGGGTTTCGCTCCAGAGATCCGGGGGTAATAAACGACAGATGTCTTCTTCCACGGCTAAAGGGGTTTTTCTTTCGCTCCACCCAAGACGCCGGCATAGACGCTGCACATGAGTATCCACAGCAAAGGCCGGAATACCAAAAGCATTGCTTAAAACCACATTCGCTGTTTTACGGCCCACCCCGGGAAGCGTCATAAGCTCTTCT
>DLUO01000033.1 GCA_003444595.1 Bacillota bacterium | reverse complement strand
CGAAAACTCCCGCTCCCCCGATGGTTATCGATGACCTGGCACCAAGCAAAGTATTTTCAATTTGGGCAACGATATCATTTGCAATAATGGCCATGGTGCCTGCAATAAAGGAGCCCCTTCTGCTCCTGCCGGTAATATAAGCCACCAGTCCGGCAATAATGGCCATCACATATAACGGATCCATAAATAAGTTATAGGTGGGTTCCACAGGCATGATCTTCGCCGCAAAATATACAATCACTGCGGTAATCAAAAGCGCTGTCACCGATCTGCTTATTTCAACTTTCTCGGCCTTACTCCAGAGGTACGCGACTAGGACTATGGGCACAATACCGCCGCCCAGGTTAATGCTTACACCTCCTAAAAGCGGAATATCCGGTAAAAAACCGCCCACGATCATGGCGATAAGAAATAGCAGGGCAGCGCGATCGCTTAACCGCAATCTGTCCAAAGCCCTCTGTGCAAAACCAAAATAGATTACAATGGCGACGGCTAAAAGAAGTAACATGCCGATATTCACAGATATTATCTCCCCTTTTATGACGCTTTTCTGCTACGATAGTAGAATAACCCTAATCACATTATTTATTCTTTTTATAAAACGAAAACGGACCTTGTTAAAAAAGTCCGCTTTGCAAAGTAAAAGATTTATTTTTTTATTAATTAGCATTATAGCCAACTGGTTGTTTCTCTTTGAACAAACGGGGAGATATATGTCAGGAGGAGCAAGATTTTTATTCCTTGCTCGTATCTGCATTGCTGCTTTCATTGTTAAAGAGGTCCCCGAAAACATCCCCAAGGGTTACGTTTTGATTTTCGCTCTCCTTGGCCAAAGAGTGAGCGGTCAGGTCTCTCGGCGCGGGACGTGCCTTTTTGATACTCAAGCTGATCCTTTTGTTCTCAAGGTTTATATCCAAAATTTTGGCTTCAACTTCTTCCCCTTCCTGAATAATCTCAGAAGGGTGCTTTACATGGAAATCAGCCATCTGAGAAATATGGACCAGGCCTTCTACTCCCGGGATCAGCTCAACGAAAGCACCAAAGTTTACAATTCTTGTTACTTTGCCTTTTATAATATCTCCGACCTTGTACTCTTCGTTTACCTTGGACCAGGGATCAGGCTGCGCCTGCCTGATACTCAAGCTGATTCTTTCCCGTTCCGGAATGATTTCCAGCACCTTTACTTTAATCTGCTCGCCGACTTTCAGGACATCCTGAGGGTGCCCAACTCTCTGCCAGGAGATCTCGGAAATGTGCACCAATCCGTCAATGCCGCCCACATCTACAAAGGCGCCAAAATCTGTCAGCCTTTTAACAACTCCCTCCACAATTTCCCCAGCTTTCAATTTTTCCAGAGTTTCACGTTTTTGTTGCTCGGCTTCTTCTTCCAGCATTTGCTTTCTGGACAGGATGACCTTATCCCGGTCCTTGTTTAACTCGATAACTTTGAAGGAAAATTCTTGTCCCATGAACTGTTGAAAATCAGGGATATAGCGAACGTCCACCAGCGATCCGGGCATAAAACCCTCAATTCCACCGCCCAGGTCAATAATAATGCCCGCTGGTACGATTTCTTTGACAATTCCTTTCATCGTTAAGCCGTTCTCAACAGCTTCCACCAATTCTTTCCAGCGCCTTTCGCGCTGGAGGCGCTTTTGGGAAACAATAATTTTGTCTTCCTGGTAGCTGACTTTTAAGACTAAAAGATCAACGTCGTCTCCAGATGAGAATTTGTCTTTTAAGGTGGTTTCCCCTTCCAGGAAAACCTCGCTGCGGGGGAGTACTGCCTCCGACTTATAGCCGATGTCGACCATGGCCTGATCTTCCTCCACCAGGACGACTTTCCCTGTGACCACATCACCGGGATGATAATCCTTCCCGTCCGCTTCCTGGTAAGAGATGACCTCCTCCGTTCTGGCTTCCAAATTACCGTTTTCCATTTTAACCATAACCTCCTTTATCGTCCAGGGTGGGGTTGAAGCCCCGGCAGCAACCCCCACACTATTGATTCCCATCAGCCACTCTGCCGAAATGTCCTTTGCACCGGTAATCTGATGGGTTTTTACTATTTCACGGCAGACCTGCGTTAGCTTGCCGGTGTTAGAGCTTTTCTCGTCCCCCACGACAAGCATCAAGTCTACCGTTGAAGCCAATTTAGCAGCAGAATCCTGCCTGAGAGCAGTTGCTCTGCAGATGGTTGGGCATATCTTTAGATCAGGATTATTATTTTTTAAAATTTCTGCTACTTTATAGAAGCTATCTTCACGCTGGGTAGTTTGGGAAACCAATACAGCTCTGGCGTTGAGTCGCATTTTTTCAACCATTTCCAGATCATCGGGTTCTATGACCCTGGCTTTTCCCTCTGTCCAACCCAGGACAGCTTGTACTTCGGGATGCTGTTTGCTTCCGAAAATAAGAATCTCATAACCATCTGCAAGATAACGCGAAGCGATCTTTTGTAAGCTCCTGACATTTGGACAGGTGGCATCAATTATTTCCAGATCTTTTCTCTCCTGGAGAAACTTCAGGGTTTGCGGCGAAATACCGTGGGTGCGAATAATAACAGTACCGCTATCAAGTTCTTGCGGGTTATCGACTGACTTGACCCCTTTTGAGGTTAAATAATTATTAACTTCGTCATTGTGTACCAGCGGCCCTAAAGTACTTACCTTTTTACCCCTGTTAACCGCTTCCAGTGTCAACTCCAAAGCTTTTTTGACCCCGTTACAAAAACCGGAGTGTTCCGCTAGAAAGACTTGCAAATAAGCCGTGCCTCCCTGTGTTTACAACAACTTCCTGATTTCTTCTCTAATCCGCGAACTTGCTGTGTCCAAAACCTTACCTCTTATTTTACCCTCTTCATTAAAATATATCAAAGGGCCAATCTTAACTTCAACTGTCCCAAATATTTTTCCGGGCCACTTGACGGATACAGGTAAAACGGGCTTTTTGCTCATTAAAGCGATTAAAGCAGCGCCGTTATGGAGCTCTCCCAGTTCGCCGTTCCGGGTTCTGGTCCCCTCAGGAAAAAGACCCAGTATACCTCCTTTTTCCAGTAGCTTCAAGGCATGCTTGATAGCACCCAAATCTGCTTTGTTTCTTTTTACGGGAAATGCTCCGAGCTTTTTAATCAGGGCTCCCAGGATAAAAACTTTGAAAAGCTCTTCTTTGGCCATAAAATAGATCCTGTTTCTCCCCGATAACACGCATCCTACCAAAGGAGGATCAAACCAGCTGGTATGATTGGCACAAATAATAAAAGGTCCCTGGGGAGGCAGGTTATGCAAACCATGAACTTTTAGTGAATACATACATTTAAAATATAAAGTGAAAAGTCCCTTTGCTACCCGGTAAAACAGCATCTTAGCAGCCCTCTGGATTATTCATTTAACCTTTTCTTCCCCGCGTTCTTTTGGTTTACCTTTACGAATTACGGACAAAACCTTTTCCACGACCTCTTCCAGGGTATAAGGTGTAGTATCAATAACCAACGCTTCTGGTGCAATCTTAAGCGGTGCTTCTTCTCTTTCCTGATCAATACGGTCTCTCAAGGCAATTTCTTTGTACAGTTCCTCAAAGCTGACATCCAGCCCCTTGGCTCTCATCTCCAGCCAGCGCCTTCTGGTACGCTCATCCGGGCTGGCCGTTAGGAAAAACTTGTAATCAGCATTAACAAGGACGTTTGTTCCAATGTCTCTCCCTTCCATGACAATCCCATTGCTTTT
>DLUO01000158.1 GCA_003444595.1 Bacillota bacterium | reverse complement strand
ATAATTTCCTAATATTATAAAGGTTTAAGCACGTTTGTTCAAAATTGCTGCTGTCAGGGGGTGTGTTGATGAATGGAATAAAGAATAAATTAACGCTGCCGGAAGATGTAGAGAGCTTGCGTGAAAAAGTGAAGGACAGGCTTGAGCAGGATAGGCCGTGCCTGGTGATCTGCGGAGATACGGGCTGTACGGTTTGCGGCTCGCGCGAGCTTGTGCCGGCATTTGAGGAGGCGCTCAAAGAGCGGGGACTGGCGGAGAAGGTAAAGCTGAAGGTTACCGGCTGCCTCGGCTTCTGCGAGAGAGGGCCCCTGGTGCTTGTTTTTCCCGGGGCAACTTTTTATCAAAAGGTTCAGGTAGCGGATGCCGCAGAGATCGTAGAGAAAACAGTTTTGCAGGGTGAAATAATTGAAAGTCTTTTATATGCGGATCCGGACGATGGCCGGAAAATTGCCTGTGCTTATGATATCCCCTTCTATAAACTACAGACCCGGGTTCTTCTGGAAACGGTCTGGCATATCGATCCCCTTGATATTCTCGATTATATTGCCCACGGCGGTTACTCCGCCCTGGCTAAAGTTCTTGGGGGGATGACTCCCCAGGCGGTAATCGCCGAAATGAAAGAGGCCAGGCTGCGTGGCAGGGGGGGAGCCGGCTTTATGACGGGTCTTAAATGGGAATTCTGCCGTGCCGCGGGAGGAGATGAAAAGTATATCCTCTGCAATGCCGACGAGGGAGACCCGGGCGCCTTTATGGACAGGAGCCTGCTGGAGGGCAACCCCCATGCGGTGCTGGAGGGCATGATGATCGCCGCCTACGCGGTGGGAGCGCGAGAAGGAATAATCTATATCCGTATTGAGTATCCCACTGCTGTTTTTAAAATCGAGCAGGCTGTGAGACAGGCCCGTGAGCTGGGGCTTTTGGGAAAGAACATCCTCGGTACGGGCTTTGACTTTGAAGTTCAGATCAGCAAGGGCGCCGGGGCTTTTGTCTGCGGCGAAGAGACTGCTTTGGTCCGTGCGGCCGAGGGTAAAGTGGGCGAACCGCGGCAAAAACCGCCTTTTCCCGCCGAAGCGGGTTTCCGGGGCAAGCCTACAGTAATCAACAACGTGGAAACTTTTGTAAACGTGCCGCTGATTATCAATCGCGGTGCCGCTGCCTACCATAAAATCGGCACTGAGAGCTCCGGCGGAACCAAGATCTTCTGCCTTGTCGGCAAGGTCAGGAACACGGGGCTTGTTGAGGTGCCCTTTGGCACCACGCTAAGAGAGATTATTTTTGGCATTGGGGGCGGCATCAAGGATGGAAAGGGTTTCAAGGCAGTGCAGACCGGCGGCCCTTCCGGCGGGTGCCTGCCTGAAGAAATGCTCGATTTAAAGGTTGATTTTAACGAACTGGCCCAGGCGGGCTCCATTATGGGTTCCGGCGGCATGATTGTCATGGATGAGGAGACGTGCGTCGTCGATGTGGCACGGTATTTTCTGCAGTTTTTGAAAAGCGAATCCTGCGGAAAATGTTTTTCCTGCCGGGTGGGGATACAGCGTATGCTGGAGATCTTCGACCGCATTACGACAGGGAACGGCTCCCCGGAGGATCTTGAGCTCCTGGAGGAGCTTGCCCTGACGGTAAAGGATACCTCCATGTGCGGGCTGGGCCAGACTTCCGCCAACCCCGTTCTCTCCACTTTGCGGTATTTCCGCGATGAGTACCTGGCCCATATAAGAGATAAACGCTGTCCGGCAGGGGTGTGCCGGTCACTCTTCCGGTACCGTATCGATCAAGAGCTCTGCGCCGGCTGCGGTTCCTGCGCCGCGGAGTGTCAATCCGGGGCTATTGTAGAGACGGAGGATGGCTACTATCAAATTATCCCCGACCGCTGTACCAGGTGCGGGGTCTGCATGGAAACCTGTGGATTTGAGGCGATTACGAAAGATTAGAGGTGGACAAAGTGCTACAAATGACGCTTAACGGGCTCAAGGTAGAGGTGGAGGAAGGGATGACCATACTGGAGGCCGCCCGGTTTTACGGTATTAACATTCCCACTCTCTGCTACCTGGAGGGGTTGAGCCCCTATGGAGCCTGCCGGCTCTGCCTGGTGGAAATCGGTGCTCCCGGGCCATCGAAACTCGTAACCTCCTGTACATACAGGGTGGAAGAAGGCCTGGTGGTAAGGACTGATTCCGAGCGGGTAGTGAAAAGAAGACAGATGCTTATCGAGCTCTATCTGGCGACCTGCCCCTCCTCCAGGGTTATTCAGGACCTGGCCTCCAAATATCATGTTACAAAGGTGCGCTTTGCACCCTGGAACGAAGATTGTATCCTTTGCGGGCTCTGCGTGCGTATGTGTGCCGAGCAGATGCAGGGCAAGGCTATTGGGTTTGCCGGCCGGGGGAGCAGTCGCAGGGTTACCACTCCCTTTGATAAAAAATCTGAAGAATGCCGCCTGTGCGGAGGCTGTATGTATGTCTGTCCCGCCTGTCAGAGCAGGTGCCAGGGGCCCCAGGAGGAGCAGCCGCTGTGCAACGCCTGCCTTAACCTGGAGCAGCCCTGCCTGGACTATTTTGACGATAAGATGTGCTACATGGATCCGTGCGTGGCATGTGAATTAGGCTCTAATCGAGAATCCCAAGCAAAAAGATAGGAGGCTGTGAGCATGAGCTTTTCCAGAATCAATTCCAGTGCCGCTACTCTTTCCAAAAACCGTACCGAGGAGTCCATTAACCGTCTGAGCGGTTTATGCGTGACCTGTATTGACGGCTGCATAGGAATGTGCGAGGTCGGTAAATCTGCTTACCGCGGGCATGAAGTCCTCTACCCGCAGCCCTTTGGGCTGATCAGCACTGCTTCTGAGAAAAACTATCCAATCGATTATTCCCATTTTTCCATTATGGGTACGACTACAGGGGCAGTGGGCATAGAAGCGGACAGCGACAAGGCTATCTTTTCTTCCGTGAACGTGGAGGCAAGGCTGGGCCGCGATAAAGGTATAAAGTTGAGGTTTCCGATGGTAATATCAGCCATGGGGTCAACTCGCGTGGCCAGCATGAACTGGGAAGGGCTGGCCGTGGGTGCTGCGCTGTCGGGAGTAGTCGTGACAATTGGCGAGAACGTCTGCGGTATGGATCCGGAAGTAGAGATTAGAGACGGAAAGGTTGTAAAAAGCCCGGAGCTGGCCAGGCGGGTAAAGCTTTTCCAGGACTGGCAGCGCGATGGATACGGAGATATTGTTGTGCAGGCCAACGTGGAGGATACGAACCTGGGTGTGCAGGAGTATGCCGTTCAGGAGTTGGGGGTCCGTACCGTGGAGATAAAGTGGGGGCAGGGCGCCAAGGATATCGGCGGTGAGGTAAAGATAAATGATCTGGAGCGCGCTGTCACCTTGAAGAAAAGGGGCTATATCGTACTTCCTGATCCTGAAAATTCGTATGTAGTCGAGGAATTTAAACGCGGCGCCTTCAAGGAGTTTGAACGCCATTCCCGGGTCGGCATGATCGAACTGGAGCCCTTCGCCCGCCGGGTGGAAGAGCTGCGCAAAGCCGGTGCAAAATATGTTTTTCTCAAGACAGGAGCTTACCGGCCGGCGGATCTGGCCCGGGCCATAAAGTTCTGCTCGGTGGCGGGAGTGGATGTTCTCACCCTGGACGGAGCAGGCGGGGGGACGGGCATGAGCCCGTGGAGAATGATGAACGAATGGGGCGTTCCTCCTGTTGAGCTTCATTCTCTTGCTTACAATATATGTTCCACTCTGGCCGCAAAGGGTAAGTACGTGCCGGACCTGGTGTTTTCGGGCGGCTTCGCCATGGAAGACCAGATCTTCAAAGGATTGGCCCTCGGCGCGCCGTACGTGAAGTGTATCGGAATGGCCCGCGCACCTCTGACTGCGGCCATGGTGGCGAAAACCATCGGCCGTCAGATCGGTGAAGGAAACCTGCCTGTTTATGTGGAGCGTTTCGGGAGGAGCAGGGAACAGATCTTTGTAACCGCAGCGGAGCTCAAAAACCTGCTCGGTGAAGAAATGTTTGACCGGATTCCCACGGGTGCCATGGGCGTTTACACTTTTTGTGATAGGTTGTCCCAGGGCTTAAAGCAGATTATGTGCGGAAGCCGCAAGTTTGCCCTGAATTATATTTCCAGAGATGATATCGCTTCCTTAACCAGAGAGGCAAGCGAAGTGAGCGGAATTTCCTATATCATGGAGACAGATCAGGAGGAGATCGCCAGGATCCTGGAAGCTTAAAGCGCACATGGCCGGGATAAGTCCAAGGAACCGTCCCATTGTAAGGAGGCGTGCAGTCAGATGTATGCAACACTGGTTGACCGTGTTACCGGTATGCTTGAGCTTTCCCTGCAGTATGCGGCAGCAAAACTTGGGGAAACAGAGGCAATGTCCCTGCTCAAAAAAAACAATCCCGATGCCCTGGGGTACTTCCGCTACCGGCTGGCCGAGCAGGTTGGTATTTTTCTGGGGGAGACCAGCGAACATGTTTTGGAGGTATTCATTTATCCCGAAACACCAGATGAAGAAGTAACGGCTACGCTGCCGCTGACACTAATTGTTTATGTGGAAAAATATACCGCTGCCCTTGAATCAGTCGTGGAGGCGCTGCAAAACGCTGTTCTTGCAGAATACCGAAAAATGTTGTCCCCAAATACCGACAGTCTGTCCGTTTTTCTAAACGTTTGTTTCGTTGACGAAGAAGATTTTCTGGGGCGAAAAGGCCTGGCCGCTGCAGTCGGTTCCCTGCATGCCCCGGCACTTAAGGTCTGGAGCCGCTGAAGGGCGTTTCGCGAGGTATTCATCCTATCCGGTATACTTCCGGTATACTTATTTGTCCGGATTGTCCTCATCTGCTCTATCTGCCGCCGTTTTAGGGCAGTTTTGCGACAGGTAGTTTTATGGTATAATGTTAATTAACCTGTCGCCTGACAGCAGCGATAATAGCGTTAAAGGCAGTGACGCCCGTATGAGACATCTAAGTTCTCGTTCCCGGCGCGGCAGAGCGACTGAGAGACATTCGCGAGTTTTCTTTTTCAGGAAGCTGGCAGAAGCCTTTGATCTGGATGGCTTTCTTTCCAATACTGCTTCCCTGTTAAAGAATCAGCTGACCGGAATTGACGCCGTTATTGTTTATCTCTATGATGGCGCCAAAAGGCGGCTGGTTCCGGTTTCTGTCAGCGGCTGTGAGCCGGAGCATGTTGGTGAAATCCGCCTGGAAGCAGGTACCTCCCCAATTGTGCAGGTTTTTGAAAAAGGCAAGCCTTTGTTGTGGTTTGCGGAGGAAGCCGCCGGGGTGATGGAGGAGTGTTTCTGTCCCGGTTATACCGATAATATCACCTTTGCCTTTCTTTTCTGTGTCCCTATGGAACTCAGTGATGGTACCCGTATCGGGTGCCTTCTATTTTTGAGCGCCGCCCCAAACAGCATGTCCCCGCGGGATCTTGCTTTTTTCCGGAGAGTGGCGAAAATCCTTGCTCCCTTTGCCTATAAGGCGCAAACGTTGAGGCAAAGACAGGAGAAAAAGTTTTCCAACCTGGCCGGCACTCTTTCCCACGAACTGCGCACGCCTCTTACCTGCATTAAAGGTTACGCCACAACGCTGCTTGACAATAACGGGCATTGGAATCAAGAGCAAAGGATGGAGTTTCTAAAAATCATCGATGCCGAGACTGATACAATGAAAAAGCTAATTGACGATCTCATGGATTCTTCCATGATCGAAACCGGCTTATTAAGCGTTAACAAAGAGCCGGTGCTTTTGCCGCGCATTATTGCAAAGGCTGTTGATGATGCGCGCCTGCGTACCACCAAACACAAATTTGTCGTCAGTATTCCCAGAAATTTTCCCGTAATGGAGGCCGATCCTGTTCGTACAAAACAGGTTCTGGATAACCTGCTGGACAATGCCGTGAAGTATTCTCCGGAGGGAGGCCTGATTGTTATCCAGTGCAGAGTCGGTAACCGCGAAGTGATCTTAAGTGTAGCGGATGAAGGGATGGGGATAGCGCCGGAGCATCTAAACCGCCTCTTTGAGAAATTTTATCGTGTCAAGTCTGATCTGGCCGGGACAGGGTTGGGATTGCCCGTCGCCTGTGAGATTGTTGAAAAGCAGGGCGGGCGAATCTGGGCCAGAAGTACTCCCGGCAAAGGCAGCACCTTTTACTTTACTCTGCCGCTTACGGGGACAGGCCCTGCCGCCGAAGAGGAAGCGGGAGATTAAAGCGTTTGCCGGGCTGGGTAAAATTAATTGTAAAATTGCCTACAGAGCTGTGTAGAGGGGTGTACTCTTTGAAAAAGCCAACAATCCTGGTAGTTGATGATGAAATGCGCCTGGTAAAGCTTGTCAAGACTAACCTGGAGGCACATGGTTTCGAGGTGTCTTGTGCTTACGACGGGAAGGAGGCTCTCCGCAAGGCTGCGATGGAGAATCCGGATTTAATAATTCTCGATATTATCCTGCCCGGCGAGTTTGACGGATATGAAGTATGCAGGCGGATCCGCTCCTTCTCCAGAGTGCCGATCATCATGCTTACCGCCAGGGCCCTTGAAGCAGACAAAGTTCAGGGATTTGACGCCGGGGCGGATGACTACCTGACTAAGCCCTTTGGCTCGCAGGAGCTCCTGTCACGCGTTAAAGCGGTTCTTCGCCGTTCAGGGGGAGAACAGCAGGCAAAGGCCCCCTCTTCTTTAAAATGTGGAGATCTCGAGATTGACTTTGTGCAGGCCTCAGTTGTAAGATCCGGCCGGAAAGTGGAGCTTACCGCCACCGAATTTCGCCTGTTGAGCGAGCTGGCGAAGCACCCAAACCAGCTCATTTTACATGAGGAACTCCTTGCGCGGGTTTGGGGCGCAGATTACCGCGAGGAAAGGGATTACCTGCGGGCTTACATCTGGCATCTCCGCAAAAAGCTAGAGAAAGATCCCTCCAAACCTGAGTATATTATTTCGCGGACCGGCCTGGGATACATGTTTAGATGCCCGCTTTCCTAAATATGTTGAAAAGCTTTCCCCGGCTCTCCGAATTTTTCCAGGTAATCTTCGTGAGCGTACTGTATGACCTTGTAAGCTTCCTCCCTGCCATAAACGCTGACGATTTCACATGAATTGCTTTGGCTCCCCGGTGCGTGTTTGTAGGTCAGGAAAAAATGTCTGAGCCTTTCGATAACCCCTTTGGGGCAGTCCTTGACATCCCGCCACTTTTCATAGAGGGCATCATCCTGCAAAACGGCGATGATTTTATCATCGGCTTCCCCGTTATCGATCATGCGAAAACCTCCGATGGGGTGCGCCTTCAGAAGGATATCGCCGTGCGGAACCAGTTTCTCCGTGAGGACGCAGATGTCCAGAGGGTCCCCGTCGCCCACCAAGTGCTCATAACCGCTTTTTTCTTTACAAAACTCCGCCACTTTTTGGCCGCAATAGGTTTGCGGCAGCATACCGTATAAAGTGGGGTAAATGTTGGAGTAAAGCTGCGGCCGGTCTATCTTAAGAAGGCCGGTTTCCTTATCCAGTTCATATTTAACCGTATCGCTGGGAACGACTTCAATGTAAACGGTTACCGTTTCCGGCTGCTGGCTGCCGAGCGTAACCCCGTGCCAGGGATGAGCCCTAAAAAGCTGCCTCTCCATCATTGAAGTTCTTTTCTCGTTCCCTTGCGGCATAGACTACCAATCCTCTCTGTTTTAATATTCCAGCTCAGTTCTTTTTTTATTATACCATTAATTATATCATTACCTTTCTAAAAAAATCATACCTTAAAATCCTACCTTTTTACAATATTTAACTGGAAAGTGGGGGAAGGGAATATCCAGCTGGACTGTTCATAATCAAACAAGCTGAAAAAATTTGACGCTTACCCCCTTCCCCTACCCCACTCTTTTACCTGCGCAGCGGTT
>DLUO01000201.1:5636-10036 GCA_003444595.1 Bacillota bacterium | reverse complement strand
ATCTTAACAAAACCGGTATAAACATCAGAAAAAAGAAAAAGATAGGTTAAAAGGGGGTAAATTAGCGATGAGGGCAAAACATATTAAAGGCTACCCTGTCGTAGCACTTGACGACGGCTCTTTGCTGGGGAAAGTTCAGGATTTAACCGTTAACCCTGCGGGTAAAAAAGTGGAAGGATTGCTCGTTGGAGACAAAAGCTTGGTAAAAGGAAGATTACAGATTATTCCTTTCCGGCAGGTACAAAATATCGGCAAAGATGTTATCATCATTAAGAGCAAAGATGGCCTGGTCCTTGAAGAGGAAAAGGCGCAAGAAGGGCTTCTTACATATTACTCTTTTTCCGGAAATAGCGTAGTAAGCGACGAAGGCGACTATATCGCCAAAATTCAGGATTTTACCTTTTCAACTGAAACAGGCGCAATGGAAAGCCTTTTATTGTACGACACAAGAGGCCGTGAAAAAAACAACAAAAATGTCTATCTGGCTATTGAAGGAGTGCTCAAGCTGGGGAGAGACTACGTCATCACCAAAGCTGATTACGTATCTTTTTTAAGGGAAGAGGATAAGGAGGAAGAGCCGGGCCGCATAAGAATACCTGTCTATTCATTGGAGATGCGGGCTATTGAATTTTCACTGAATAAAGAGGCAGCCCACACCGTCAAAGATATTCATGGCGAGGTGATTATTGAAAAAGGGGAAAAGGTTACTCACGAGGTAATTGACAAAGCCCGTGCCAAAGGCAGGCTTTACCAGGTTCTTTTCGCCGCCGGCGTGGGTGAACTTTTGGACAGCATTGATTATACCGTAGAAAAACTCGATAAGGGGAGCGCCCTTCTTCTCCAGGCCTGGCAAAACTTAAAAGATAAATCGCGCTATATTTTTAAGGGTACCCCGGCAGCAGAAAGGGCGACAGGCGGAAAAGAAGCAGAAGAACAGCAGGTCGGGCAGGGTGAATCTGGTGAACCTGGAGAAATGACGGCACCGGAAATAATGTATGAAAGTGAAGGAACAGAAGATAAAAATCGTCCGGTCTCAGATTTTCTGAAAAACATCCAGGAAATCTGGAGCCGCCTGGAAAAAGAAATAAGCCAGGGGGGAAAGGAGCTTGCCCAGGAATCCAGGGAAAAGATGAAAAAATATATACTGCATAAAAGGGCAAATTATGCCGTTAGAGATATCCAGGGGCACCTGCTGGTGGAACCCGGAGAACAAATCACCAGTGAAATTATAGAGGAGGCGGAAGCACAAAACAAAATACCCGCTCTTTTCCTGGCCGCCGCTACCCAGGAGGTAGAAGACAGTCTGAATACCATTAGAGACAAAATCAACACTATTTTCCGTTAGAAATATGAGGCACCGCCCTCACAGCCATGTTATCATTCGTGGAAACCTGCTCCTGGGAAGACAGTACAGCCATAAATTGTTTTAAACTAATTACGAGAAAACACAGTGGAGCAACTTTTTCCACTGTGTTTTTGATTAAGAAAAACTCTCCGGCAGAAATTAAAATCTTCTGGAATCACTTTAATTCCTGCAGGCATTCTTCCAGAACTTGGATAAAACGCCGATTCTCCTCCTCTTTAGCAATGGAGACCCTGATAAACTGGGGGTAACCGAAAATATCACCGGTACGGACAATAACCCCTTTATGTAAAAGCTTCTGGAATAATTCCCTGGAATCCACCCCTACCTCAACAAAAATAAAATTAGCCTCTGTAGGCAGGTAAAAAAGACCCATCCGGGTAAATTCGCCCGCCAGGTATTCCTTGCCGATTGAATTAACCCTTAGAACAGCTTCCAGATGTTCTTTATCATTCAGTGCCGCCCTGGCAGCAACCTGTGCTACAGTATTTACATTAAAGGGCTCGCGCACCGTATTAATGTCCCTGATTACCTGTTCATCCGCCAGGCCGTATCCCACCCTAAGGCCGGCCAGGCCATAAATCTTGGAAAAAGTGCGCAGGATGAGGACATTAAAACCCCGCTTTAAAAATTCCAGGCTGCGTGGATATGAAGGGTCTCCCACGTACTCGTTATATGCTTCATCTAGGACAACGAGTATGTTCGAAGGCAGTTCCGCTAAAAAATCCTCCAATTCCTTATGCGTGACGATTGTTCCTGTGGGGTTGTTGGGATTGCAGACATAAATAATCTTGGTTTTTTCTGTAACGGCAGCAGCCATGGCCTTTAAATCGTGCCGGAAGTCTTTGCAGGGCACATATACCGGAACGGCATCCATAAGCCGTGCTGAAAAGTCGTACTCCGAAAAAGAGGGCTGGGCCATGATAATTTCTTCACCGGGGTTCAAATAAGCCGCTCCTAACAGCGTAATGAGCTCATCGGCCCCATTGCCGACAACTATATTCTGCTCCTGCAAATTATAACGCTCGGCCAGGGCCCTTTTAAGGTAATAGCAGTTTCCATCGGGGTAAAGGCTGATCTTGTGTAAATATCCTTTTACAGCCTCTAGAGCAAGCGGTGATGGCCCCAGGGGATTCTCGTTGGAAGCCATCTTAATCACATCCGATAAACCGAGCTCCCTTTCTACCTCCTCAATAGGCTTGCCGGGAACATAAGGAGTAATCTGCTCCAGGCATGGTCGTTTGGCAGTCTTGCTCATAGGTCCACTTCCTTCAAAATATGATTGGCAAAAAATTTTTGAAGCTCTCTTAATCTAAACGATCAGTGATAGAGTAAGTTTATTTTCCTGGATTTCTTTTATTGCGCCAAAATAAGGAGCTCTCTTGCCATTCTAAAGGTTGTTCTACAACTTATCCTTAAATTCCTTCTATTATAAATCTTTTTATACGCGGGACAGATAATATGCAGCCATAAGAAGCCCCGCTATGGTCTTCCCATCCTCAATTTCTCCTGCAGAAGCCCGCCTTAAAGCCTCTTGAAAAGGTAAAGTTTCGACTTCCAAAAATTCGCCCTCATCGTGAGTTTCAGCCTTCTTCTCAACCAGTCCCCGGGCAAGGAACAGGTAAAGGGTTTCATTGGAAAAACCCGGAGAAGAGTAAAAAGATGACAGTCTCTTCAGCTCCAGCGGCTGGAAACCTATCTCTTCAGCAAGTTCACGCCTTGCGCAATCCTCGGGATCTTCGCCGGGTTCCAGCCTGCCTGCAGGAATCTCCAGCAGGACTTTTTCCACCGGCTTACGAAACTGCTTTACAAAATAGACTTTATCATCCTCCACGGGAACTATTGCTACCGCTCCTCCATGCTCAACTATCTCACGGTAGCTCTCTTTCCCGTTTGGCAACTGTACAGTATCCAGACGGACTTTGATAATTTTCCCCTCATAAATGCTCCTGGTGTTGATCGTTTTTTCATAAAAAACGCTCATCTATGTTCCTCCTTCTACCGCATAAAATATCCTGGCAAAAAGGTTATTCTACTCTGCTTGCCCGTGGCAGTTAATACCATGCCAGCGGTGGAACAGATTATGTTCGAGTCCAAACTGGTCCAGTATTTTCCCTACGGTTTGATCAATTATATCTTCGATAGTCTTGGGATGGTGATAAAATGCCGGCATCGGCGGCAATATTACACCACCCATTTTTGCCACCCCGGCCATCAACAGCAGGTGTCCCGCGTGCAGCGGGGTCTCCCGTACCACCAGGACCAATTTCCTTCCCTCCTTTAAAGTAACATCCGCCGCCCTGATCAACAGGTTCTCGTTATAGGAATGGGCGATGGCCGACAGGCTTTTTATGGAGCAGGGTGCAATAATCATACCGTCAGTTCTAAAAGAGCCGCTGGCAATAGAGGCGGCGATATTTTTTACATCGTGTACTTCTGTTGCTAATTTTTCAATCCTTTGCAGTTCATAGTCTGTTTCCAGGCGGATGGTTTTTTTGCCCGCCTCTGTTAATAACAGATGTACTTCCACACCGAGCGTCTGCAGGACCTCTAGAAGACGAATACCGTATATTGCTCCCGTAGCGCCGGAAATTCCAACGATCAGCTTCACGGTTGTTTCCTCCCCGGTTATTAATTTGGGTAACCTCGCCAACCTTACAGGCGTTGTTTAATTTTTTCCCCCTCTTAATAATCTCCTTACCTTTTCTTTTATACTGCCTATCAGGTGAGGATTCTTAATGGGGGTAACCTTTACCCATTCCTGCCAGTTGCCGCAGAGGGGAAGATATAAATCCTGGCAGCCGCGCTCATAAAATATGGTAAAATCGGGCGTAATCTCTTTCGCCATCCTCTGCAGATCTGCCAACATTTCCTGCCGTTCTTCTTCATCGTAAACCTGAAAAACAACGGCAATGTTGGGGCTCTCTTTGTCATTGGTGCCGATACGGCCGCGAACACTACGCTGGAGCGGAAACTTTTCATCCTGGTAGGACTGGAGAAGAGCCAGACATTCATCAAGTTCCCTGAAAACAACGAC
>DLUO01000201.1:4437-5319 GCA_003444595.1 Bacillota bacterium | reverse complement strand
GTTGATATTTGAGTTATGTCCATTGGTCATCACAGGTACGCTTTCTCAGGGTTTCAGGGTTAATAGAAGTATAAACATAATGAAATTACTTGGCAAGCCGGCAAACTACATAATTAGGCCACCCCTTAGAGCATATTTGCACAGGTCAAAGCCCCTTCTCTCCAGCCATTTTCCTGTTTCCCCCAGAATAACAAGCGGCCTCTGGCGGAGCGCGTGCAGGTTTGGCGTTCCCAGCATTAACATAACTTGTTTAAGTTCTTGAAGCAATTGCCGTAGATACTGCTCCACCGCAGTCTCTCCTCCATGGTAATAACAGCGGACCAGAGGGCCGGCTACACCGGCCAGAGAGGCACCAAGACTGAGGGCTTTGGCTACATCCAGTCCGCTGCGAATGCCGCCCGTAGCCACAATTTCCAACTGAGAACCTGTGCTCTCTACAACCTCGATGAGGCTGACGGCAGTGGAAAGGCCCCAGTTAAGGAAAGGCTGTGCAACCTCACGGTTGTAGCGGTACCCTTCAATCTTGATAAAGTTTGTTCCACCCTTTCCGCCGACATCCAGAGCTTTAATTCCGGTGGAAAGAAGCATTACAGCCTGCTCCTTCGCCATGCCGAAGCCCACTTCTTTGACAATTACCGGAACAGTCACGGTTTTGACCATACCGGTGATTTTTTGCAGGCAACCTCTAAAAGAAAGATCTCCTTCACCCTGCGGCATCATCGCCTCCTGCGGAGCATTGAGATGCACCTGCAAGGCATCAGCCTCAATCATTTTTACCGCTTCACGGGCATGCTCCGGTAAAGCAGAGCAACCTATATTGGCGATAATAAAGCCGTCGGGGTTCTCTTCGCGCACAACCTCGTAGCTGCAGCGGGCTTCCGG
>DLUO01000201.1:1817-4399 GCA_003444595.1 Bacillota bacterium | reverse complement strand
CATCTCCGGCAGGCAGTTATGAATAAAATAAATATCCTCAAAACCGGTTTGAGCGGGGCCGTCACCCAGCTTTTGCACCAGCTTGAGGTGATCCAGCTTACGTTTCTTGCGCAAAACGTCCGTGCTCCTTAAAAACATTCATTTTATAATACATTTATATAAACAGCAGCTTTCCCCCCCGGCCTTCAACGGCTTCACAGAACGAAACAACCAGCTACCTGTAGAAGTTAAAGAGGTTATTCGTTAAGATAGTGGCTTATAAGGCTTTCCAGGAGGATCCGGCAATTTGTTTCAATAATTTTAATCCCTTCGTCAGAAATATCATCTATATGGATGCCGGCTGTGAGAATCACGTTTTTTCGCAGGGTGGAAGCGATCTTCTGCGCCATTACTTTGGCCAGTTCATCTTCTTTATGCCCAACCAGGGTAAAAACAGACGTTGTCGCACTTGTTAGCTCCGGGTTTTTAAGACTCGGGCGGTGAATACTGACAGCCACGGCACCAACATGCGGTTTTTCTCCTCCGCAGACCATTACCACCAGGTCATTGCCGATAGGCACGGCACTGATAGACACCCGGTACGGCATTTCTCCTTCCTGCCGGGAAAACTGTGTCTCCAATAATCTCACCTTTACCTTAACCATATTAATATTTATTTTTATTAATATTTATTTTTCTATAAAAGATATAAGGTTTCCTGCAAGCGTCATATGCATAATAGCTTTAGAAACACGAAACTTTGCTGTGCCGGTACTACATACACGCATAACGATAATCGATAACAATAACAACTGTTTCATATCTAAATTACTTTTGGCATAAATATTAAAAAGGACAAAAAGTAAAGGATATGGAACAAAATGAGAAAAATCTTTTTTATAAGCAGGAAAAAGCTTAAAATTGCGTTGCTGCTTCCAGCCTCACTTTTCGCTCTATATCTCATCTACGCCTTTTTTTTCCCTTATGCTCTGCCCATGGTAACCCGGCAGAATAGGCTGGTACCCATTTATTATGTGGATACCTCCGAAAAAAAAGTGGCCTTTTCCTTTGACGCCAGCTGGGGTGCAACCTATACTCCAACTATCCTGGAGATCCTGCAAGAAAATAATATTAAAACAACCTTTTTCCTCACTGGCTTCTGGGTAGAAAAGTACCCGAATATGGTAAAAAAAATCTTTCAGGAGGGCCATGAAATCGGCAACCACACCTACAGCCACCCCCATCTCAACACCCTTTCCGAGGAAGAAATCATGATCGAGATCGAGAGGGTCGGCAATAAAATCCTGGAGCTCACAGGGAAACAGCCCGAACTTTTCCGCCCGCCTTTTGGCGAGTACAGCAACAAGGTCGTCACAGCAGCGGAAAAATGCGGTTACAAAAGTATCCAATGGAGCATTGATTCGCTGGACTGGCAAGAGTTGGGCAAGGAACCGATGGTCAAAAGAGTAACAGAGAGTCTTCATCCCGGGGCTATTATCCTCTTTCATAATAACGGGAAGTATACAGCGGAAGCGCTGCCCGAGATCATTGCCTTTGTAAAAGAACAAAGTTACAAAGTAGTGCCTGTTTCGGAACTGCTTTACAAGGAAAACTATTACATAGACAGCAATACAGGAGCCCAGATTCAAATGCCTCTGCAGGATTAACGCACGGGTAAGGGGCTGATTTATCCGCTCTATCACATATTCATTAAATGTCATTTTGGCTCAACGCCATGATAAGGGTCGATATGAACCATGCAATGTTTTACCTTGTAACCACCGTTCTCAACCTTAAGATGAATCTCTTCGGCGATATCATGCCCTTCTTTTACCGACAATGTACCAGCTACAGCCACATCAACATCTACGAAAAGCATATTGGCATGCACCCTGGTTCTCAGCCTGTTTACCGTTATTACTCCCTCTACCTCCATGATATCGTCTCTTATTTTTTGAATAGTATCTGTATCCCCGGCATAATCAACAAGCTGGTTTACAGATTTCTTAAAAATCTCCAGGGATACCTTTACTATCAATACACAGACAATTAAAGAAGCAACAGGGTCCAAAATCTTATAACCCAGCCGTGCCCCTCCAATACCGATTAACGTTCCAATAGAGGAAAATGCATCGGAACGATGATGCCAGGCGTCAGCCAACAAGGCGGCGCTCTCAATCTTTTGCGAACCTTTCAGCGTATAACGGAACATCCATTCTTTAACAACAATGGATATTACCGCAGCATATAAGGCGATCGCACCGGGGCCTTCATAATTTCCGGACAGGATCCTCTGGATCCCGTTGTAACCAATTAAAATAGCTGTAACCAGCAGGATTATTGCCAGTATTTTGGCTACAACAGGTTCCATTTTTTCATGCCCATATGGATGATCGTCATCCGCCGGTTTTTTGGCCATATTTAAACCAATCATGACTGCAATAGTGCTAACTACATCGGAAAATGAATGGATTGCATCAGCCACCATGGCGCTGCTCCGGCCGGCAAGGCCAGCATACAATTTCCCGGATGACAGGAGAATATTACACAAAATTGTCTCTTTAGAAATTTTATTTCCAATAACAGCACGTTCCTGTGCATCA
>DLUO01000201.1:0-1620 GCA_003444595.1 Bacillota bacterium | reverse complement strand
CGCTGCCTTTGATATATATATAGCGCTTTACTGCCGGCAGAGTGACTTGTGCAGCAAAGCCAATTTACAACTTCATTCTAACACAGATCCGGCTTTTTTTTAAGCTGTAAATACGTAACATAATAATATCGGCATCCCTGGAGTTTTCCTCGCTTTTACCCCTTTTTCCTTCCCTCTATTTTTTCTATACTGCGGACAAAAAGTATAGATTATTTCTATTTCTCTAAGGGTTAAGTTTTGCATTATAATTGACATCAGCGATGATTTTTTAATGCAAAAAGCCAACTTAATGATATACTATTAGGAAAGAGAAGGATGAAGAAGAGCAAATATGTCGACTGTTTCGGTTTATCCTGCCCGGAACCGGTTTTCCAGGCCAGAAGACACTAGATAAATCAAGAAAGGACCAATATCTTTATGGATTTTCACCAACTGAGGGTCTTTGTGGAGGTAGCCAGGCAAAAAAATTTTTCCCGTGCCGCTGAAAATATCTTTTTGAGCCAGCCTACCATTAGCGCGCATATCAAGACACTGGAAAATGAGGTGGGGACTCCTCTGCTGGATCGGGGGCAGCGAGAACTGCGGCTGACTGAAGCAGGGAAAATACTCTTTCAATATGCTCAAGAACTTTTGGAAATAAAAGAAGAAGCGCTCTCCGCCATTCAGAAGGAATATAAGATACTCAAAGGGCACCTGGGAATTGCCGCCAGCAGCGTTCCCGGTGCTTATCTTTTACCCCGCTTACTGAAGTCCTTCCACCATAATTATCCCGGGGTTACCTTTTCCATCCTTTTACGTGATACCGGGCAGGTTTTGCAGAGTGTAAAAGACTATACTTATGACCTCGGGTTTGCCGGAGAGCCCGGCACCAAAGAAGGTTTAGGACAGGTTAAACTCGTGGAAGACGAACTGATTCTCATTGCTTCCCCGGATACTGAAATACCCGGGGCCGGAGCAACGAAAGCAGAACAAGCAGGCCCCGGTCTTCCTTCTATCGAGTTGTACGACTGCATCGACAAGCCCTTCATTCTGAGAGAACCCGGCTCCGCCACCCGCAAAGTCTTTGAAAAAGCTCTTAAAAAACAATTGGGGAAGAGCTTTAGCCTCAATGTGATCGGCTATCTGGAAAGCCAGGAAGCAATCAAAGAAGCCGTTAAAACAGGGTTGGGACTGACCGTTATTTCCAGGAAAGCGGTGGAACAGGAGCTCAAGGCCGGACTACTGGCAGGTTACAGGCTAAAGGATCTGTCTTTGCAAAGGGATTTCTACCTTGTCTTTAGAAAAAAACGCATCTTACCCCCCCTGAGCGATGCTTTCTTAAAATTTACCGTTCAATTTTTTAACGCAAAATCCCCAGAGAAAACCCTTTTTAATGGGAATTTGCCGGGCAGATCGTCGGGGCAATAGCCTTATTAGTATTTCTCTCTGCCTTTTCATAGAGGTAGAATATGGAAACTGTGATTTGCTGGAGGCGAGAGCGACTTGTGGAGCGAAGTCGAAAAGTTCACGGCGAAGCGAAGGCCGGACACGACCCTGTCGACATGGACGCCGGCAGCCAGCCTCTGACCATGGATGGGAATTCGCCGGGGAGGGCGTCGCAGGCCTGAGCAACGCCGGGCA
>DLUO01000079.1:5902-6937 GCA_003444595.1 Bacillota bacterium | reverse complement strand
TGTCCAAGGATAATATTATCAAAATAACGGATCTTCCTTCCCAGTATCTTCATTTTTCTGAGCCTAAAGAGCCGTTTACAGTTCATGAAATTGCTCCCCTTAAAGAAATGACAAGGAAATTTGAAATGGCTGTAATCAAGAAGGCGATGGAGCAGAGCAAAAATCAGAAACAAGCGGCAGAAATGCTTGGTATTAGCTTTTCCAGCCTTTCAAGAAAATTGAAAGAATAAAACCTTAGTTTATAGATGCTTTGTTGCACTTATTTATCGCCGGAACTGATTTAGTATGGCCGGGGGCTTTCCTTTTGCAGAGTTTGGATAATCCAACCAAAGCTGGTAGTACAACTTTACAACCCACGGAGGTTACTCCGCGGGTTTTTTAATGGGCAGCAATGCACCGATTCGGGAAGGTCCGACACTAAAAAAAATGGTAAATTTACCTAAGGTATTCAGTTATGCAATTAATTTATAAAAAATATCAGAAATGAATACATTATACTTTATTCTGGCAATTAATGCTATTTATTTATTTTCCGCAGGTATCGTGGTTTTTAAGAAGTACATTGTAATTGGCATTAGTCTTGCATTAAGTAATAATAAAATAATTTTCCGAAAATGGAATTTAAAAAACAAATATTATTGCAAAGAAGGTGAAAATTGATGTCGTGATTCAGCTAAATTTGATTATTGTCTTTGTTCAGGGTTTAAAAGTCAGAGATACAATTTAAAGGCATCGCAAGAAGAGATGCCGAAATAACAGGTCTCGTGAAAAAAAAGCTATCACTTATTTGGAAAACGGAGGTCAACCATGGTTAAACATACTTTTTTTAACCTCGGAGATTATTTTCTGGATCGGAACATACGGCAGGGGCGTGGAGATAAAATTGCTATTTATACTGAAAGGCGAAATTATTCTTACAACGAAATACAAGAAATGGCCAATAAGACAGGTAATGCATTGCGCAATTTAGGTCTGGGTATTGATGACCGTTTGATGATGCTGATGTTTGATGACCCACAATTTTATGCTGTTTTT
>DLUO01000079.1:0-5623 GCA_003444595.1 Bacillota bacterium | reverse complement strand
AATATCAAAGGGGATCTTCCCTACCTTCGTGATATGATCGTTTTTACGGAGAATGGGGCACAGGTTCCTTTTAAGCATAAAGTAAACAACGCTTCTTCAACGCTGAAAACGGAGTATACGACTAAAGATGACGTTGGGTTCTGGCTGTATAGCTCAGGGTCAACCGGCCCCCCGAAAGGTACGGTACACTCTCAATATAGCCCGGTGTGTGCTTCAGAAAACTTTGCCAAAAAGGTGCTGATGCTTAGGGAAGATGATATTTGTTTTTCAGCAGCCAGGCTGTTTTTTGCATATGGTATTGGAAACGGCATGTTCTTTCCCATGGCCGTTGGGGCATCCGCGGTGCTAAACCGTAGCCGCCCGACACCTGAAAGTGTTTTCAATCACCTGAAGCGTTTTCGTCCCACGGTATTTTTTGGCGTGCCCACTCTCTATGGACAAATGCTCGAGTACAAAGAACGGCAAGATAAGGAATTGGGGACTAAACCGGATCCCAATGGCGATCATGAGCTTTCTTCCGTGAGAATATGTGTATCAGCAGGTGAAGCTTTACCTGTAGATATATATTATCGTTGGAAGAAACGATTTGGCGTCGATATTTTAGACGGCATAGGCTCAACGGAGATGCTGCATGTATTTGTCTCCAACCGGCCCGGTGATATTAAACCGGGTTCTACAGGAAAGCCGGTCCCCGGCTATGAATTAAAAATCATCGATGACGACGGGCATGAGGTTCCACGGGGGGAAGTCGGAACTTTGCTGGTAAAAGGGCAGAGTGCTGCTCAGCATTACTGGCGCAACACGGAAAAAACTCGCTTGACGATGAAAGGCGAGTGGCTGGATACCGGGGATAAATATTACGTTGATGAGGAGGGCTATTACTGGTGTGCTGGTAGAGGTGACGATATGATTAAAGTAGGGGGAATCTGGGTTTCGCCGGTTGAAGTCGAGGGCTGTTTGGTTCAGCATCCAGCGGTATTGGAATGCGCAGTAGTAGGGCACCCCGATAGAAAAGGGTTAATTAAACCCAAAGCTTTTGTTGTGCTAAAAAGTGGGTACACCGGTTCAGAGGATTTGATTGAGGATCTTAAGAAGTGGACACTGGAGAGGCTGGCAAAATATAAATATCCCCGTTGGATTGAGATAGTATCTGAGCTGCCAAAGAGCGCAACCGGTAAAATACAAAGGTTTAAGCTGCGGGAAGAAGGGGAGAGGTTCGCTAAGGTTCTTTCAGCCGAGTGAGTAAATTTGAAAAAAAACAGGAACGTAACGGTTGAAAATTTTTGAAAAAACAGTCTCCAGAGAAGCAAAAGCGGATGCCCACAAAACACGATAGAATGGGCATCCGTCAAGCTAACTGCTGGTGGACCCGAGGGGGGTTGAACCCCTGACCTCCTTTAAAGCTTAAAGAAGATATTTCTTTTGAGCGGGCAGAAGCAAAAACCTACAGTGGCTTGACACGATCAAAAGTAACATTTAATTTGCAAAATAACAGTATAATCTGTATAATATTTTATGATAGCTGTACTCCAACCATTTAGTTTGCTGTTTGGCCGGCGAATTTTCATGTTTGTTTACCTTAAGTTTTTGCCGGCATGTAACATCACCGGAAAGGAGGGGCTAGTTTTATCGGCTTCACGTTTTTATTAAAATAAAGTAGTTACCGGGATAACAATAAATTTTAAAGGTTATAGATGTTGTATGAAATATTGTAAATGTTATATGATTGTATGATTTGTATGATTTCGATTCGATTATAAATTTAGATATTTAGCTAAATACTACAAATTCCAAGCCAATTACCCAATTAATTCAGCTATCTCCTTACACAGGCTTCAGTTGCTAAATCTTGGATTTTCCCATATATAATTTTTCATATATGGGAGGCTATTCTCCAACAGCCTTAGATAAATCATAACTTCGAGGTGTTGAAAAATGAGATACGCAGAGACGGGGTATTTTTTAGAAATTGATTTAGCTACAGGAAATATTGAAAAAGTAGAAAGCGACCCGAGATTAACTGAACTTCATCTTGGAGGTTTAGGTACAAGCGTAAAGATTCACTGGGATCGGGTTCCTCCAGAAACTAAACCCTTTGATCCTGAAAATCTTCTGATATTCAGTAACGGCCTTTTAGTTGGCACACCTGCTTTTAGTGCTAATCGTACTGTTGTCACCTTTATTTCTCCTCAATCTGAATTATTGGCGTATCCAATGATGGGAGGATTTTGGGCGGCAGAATTGAAATATGCGGGTTATGATAAAGTGATCTTCCGCAACAAGTCGCCCGATTGGGTTTATATCTGGATATACAATGACAAAGTGGAAATACGTGACGCTACTCATTTAAAGGGAAAAGGGGCTTTGGAAACCCAGGAACTGATCAGGCGGGAACTGGGAGAACCAAGGGCCCAGGTGGCCGCTATCGGCCTGGCTGGTGAGAATCGATGCTTCACGGCCTCCATCGAGCAATCCAGGTCGAGTGCCAGCAGACTCGGGGGCGGGGCCATTATGGGAGATAAAAAGATTAAAGCGATAGCTGTTCGCGGCACAAAAGAAGTCAATCTTGCCCGGGGTGCCGAGTTTATCGAGCACATGAAGGAAGTTATGGAGTATATAAAATTTCGCAATGCAAACCCCATTCCGGATGTAATGACTATATTATCAGGTATTGGATCCCCCCAGGAGATGGTCCACACCGATGAGAAATGGCATACGGAAAATTTTATGTGGGGGAATTCCCGTACCCGGAGAAGAACTTTCTGGAATATGATAAACGAAGAGAACTGGACAAAAACTCAATTAAGTGCTGTGGAGCGCTTAATAAGCTGCTTTAACTGCACGCAGCATTGTGGAGCGTTAGTATCCTATAACAGTCCAAGATATATGATGAAATGCTTTGGGAAACTTACTTATTCAATGGCGTCTTATGTAGACGACCTGGGTTTTAATTTTGAAATTCTTCAACGCGCAACAGAGTACGGGGTAGACTCCTTCTCAACACCACAAATTTTGGCCTTCGGTATTGAGCTTTATGAAGCAGGTATTCTAACAGATGAGGACTTTAAAGGAAGCCCCACCGATAGAGCGGGAAGATTCTCCTGGTTGCTCGACAGGCTGGTCCGGAGGGAAGGAATTGGCGATATTCTGGCTGACGGTATTTATTGGGCAGCTCGCAAGATTGGCAAAGGCGCCGAGGCATTTGATCATAATACGATTAAAAAACATGAGCAGCTTCCTCTTAAGCTGGGGATGCTGGATCCTATTTATTACCTTATGTATACTACCAATGAGAAGATAAGCATTACTCAAATTGAAGGTAATTGGCCTCAGGCACCTTTCCCCAGAATGGAACAGAGAATAAATTTTGTCAAGGATTGGCCACAGCTCCCTGATGAAAAATTTAAACAATATTTACTGGATTGGGAGCCGCGGGGAGAAAAGTCGAACCCATATTTTCCAACTCCTCAAATGTGCAGTGAAATTGTGGATTGGATGGAGATGCTACACAATATAGACGACGCCTGCTGCATCTGCGCCGGCATGTCCTCGTTTTGCCTGAAACCTCCATATCATATACACAATTATCCGAAAATAATCTCGGCCGCATTGGGATGGGATTTAGATGAAGCCGGACTAAAGAAAATAGTCAATAGAAGCCGCAACTTACACAGGGCATTCAATAACTTAAGAGGCATGTCAAGGAAAGATGAGAAGCCGCCTGAAGACCACTGGAGAAACAGGTTCCCTGAGCTGGAAAAAGAACTTTTAGATACGTATTACAAATTTAAGGGATGGAACAAAGACGGTATTCCCACGAAAAAAAGATTGCTGGAGTTGGATTTGGGCTATGTTGCCGAAGAATTAGAAAAGAGAGGGATATACAAAGATGGCCAAGATTTTGAAGAAGACCAAGATAATTAAGGTTGATGCAGATAAATGCACTGGCTGTCGGACATGTGAGATAATCTGTTCCGCTTTTCATGCTACACCGAGATACAGCAGCAACAGTCCGGCAAAGGCTCGTATTCAAATAATTACAGACAGATTGAATGACAAATGGCTTCCCGTATTCGCCGGTGAGTATGTCCCAGCCGAATGCATGGGCAGGACCAAGTATATAATCGACGGAAAGGAATACGACGATTGTGATTTTTGTAGAGCTGCCTGTCCGTCCCGGGACCTGTTTAAGGAACCGGATTCCGGTTTCCCTCTTAAATGCGATATGTGTGAGGACGTCCCCCCGCAAGAAGAGCCCATGTGCGTTCAATGGTGCATTAATGATGTCCTCATATATGAAGAAATTGAAGAGGAAGTGGAAGAAGAAGAAGCACTGCAAGATATCGAAGCAAAAGTGCAGCTATTAATTGACAAATATGGAGCAAGGGATGTGGTGGAAAAGATTACCCGCATGACCCGGGATGACTATGATGAAGAAGTTGAACAAGAAGAGATAGAGATAAGATTGCGCTCACTGGTAGACCAATACGGATTAGAGTACGTAAGGAATATCATTGCTCGTATGACTCGGGGCGACCATGAAGAAGAAGCAGTAAGGGAACAGGAAGAGTTGGAGAAAAAATTGCACACGCTGGTGGACAAATACGGATTAGAGTTTGTCATGGATAAAATTACACGCATGACTCAGAAGGGCTAAAATTTAAGGTGAGGAAGGGATTTATTAGACGGGGATAACCCTCATTTCTTTTCCTCGTTGGATCCTCCAGGAAGTGTTCTAGGGACAGATAAACCTGATGAGGTGATTATAGTGGAAAAATCGGAAAAAATTGAAAGACAGCTTGTTCAAAGCCCCGCAGGCTGTAATTATGGGGATGTTATGGTTGTTGGCGGGGGAATCAGCGGAATTCAGGCATCGCTCGATCTTGCCACCGCCGGCTTTAAGGTTTACCTGGTAGAAAAAGCGCCGAGTATCGGCGGACATATGGCCCAACTCGACAAAACCTTTCCTACCAATGACTGTTCCATGTGAATACTCGCGCCCAAACTGGTCGAGGTCGGCCGGCATCCAAATATTGAGGTGTTTACTTATACTGAAGTTGATAGTGTGTCAGGGGAAGCTGGTAATTTCAGGGTAACGCTGACTAAAAAGCCCAGATATATTATCGAAGAAAATTGCACGGGCTGTACTGTCTGCGTTGAATACTGCCCGGTCCAGTACCCGGATCAATTCAATCAGGAGATATCCTTGAATAAAGCCATCCATATTTACTTTGCCCAGGCGATTCCCCTTGTGGCATATATTGATGAGAGTTGTCTTTTTCTCAAAGAAGGAAAATGTCGTATTTGTAAAAGAGTTTGCAAGAATAATGCCATAAACTTTAATCAAGAGCCGGAGCAGATAGCGGTAAATGTCGGAGCGATCATTCTCTCTCCCGGTTTTGAGCCGTTTGATCCCAAGGTAATAAAGGAATATCATTACGGAGAATTTGAGAATGTCGTAACCAGTATGGACTATGAACGTCTCTTATCCTCCACAGGTCCGTACCAAGGTGAAATATTGCGTGCTTCAGATAAGAAGCATCCCCGTAAAATAGCCTGGCTTCAATGTGTTGGTTCCAGACAGGTTACGCAGGGCGGCAACAGCTATTGTTCAGCCGTATGC
>DLUO01000103.1:5622-5852 GCA_003444595.1 Bacillota bacterium | reverse complement strand
ACTCCTTCCTCTGCCAGCTCCCACAGCGGGGCGATTTCCTCTCCTTTTTGCCCGCACGTCAGTGCTCCCAGCGGGTAAACACGGGCAAGGCCGGCAAGCCGGGCCTTTTCCTTTATATAGCTGACAATTTCCCTGCTGTCTACCGGGGGATCGGTATTGGGCATACAGGCCACGGCTGTAAAGCCTCCCGCTACCGCAGCGGCGCAACCGCTGGCGATGGTTTCCTTGCT
>DLUO01000103.1:0-5301 GCA_003444595.1 Bacillota bacterium | reverse complement strand
AGGAACTTCCACAGGCCCCAGGGATATAGAGACGGCTTCGATCCGGTTTCCTTTGACCAGGATCTCTGCCGGGCCCTCCCAGCCGTTGACAGGGTCATGTAAAATTCCACCCTTTAAAAGCAGATCCATCTTCAGCCCGACCTCCCGGCTAAAAGTAAATCCAGGACGGCCATGCGAACAAAAACTCCGTTCTGCACCTGGTCCTGGAAAAGAATTCTATCAGGGTAAAATTGTTCCATGGTTTTTATTACAGCGGCACTTATTTCTATTCCTTGGTTTACCGGCCCCGGATGCATCAAGCAGGCGTCTTGCTTCAGCAGGGACATCCTTTCCTCATTTAGTCCGTACAAAGCGGCATATTCACTCAGCGAGGGGATGAGACCCTTTTCCTGACGCTCTCTCTGCACTCTTAAGAGATAGATTATATCACCGCCGGGGAGAACATCTTCAAGATGATAAGAGTAATCCACTCGCGAAGGGACAAGCTCCTGGGGAAGCAGGGACGGGGGACCAACCAGCGTAAGCCCGGCCCCGAAAAGAGGGAAGGTATAAAAATGGGAGCGTGCTACACGGCTGTGCAGTATATCTCCCACCATTATAACCTGCTTCCCCGCCAGGTCTATTCCTTTTTCCCTCAGGGTAAAAATATCCAGAAGAGCCTGGGTGGGGTGCCGGTAACACCCTTCACCGCCGCTAATTAAGGGAATATCCACTAAACTGCCAACCCTGTTGAAAAGGCCGGGGGTGCTGTGGCGGAAAATCAAGGCGTCCGCACCAATGGATTGCAGCGTTTTCACAGTATCATCGATACTTTCGCCTTTTTGCTCGCTGGAGAGCTCCGGCGTCACGCGAACAACCTTCCCGCCCAGTTTATGTACTGCCATTTCAAAGGAAAGACGCGTGCGCGTACTCGGTTCCCAGAAGGAGAGGGCAATATTTTTCCCTTTAAGGGAAGTAAAATTATCCGGATCTTTTTGCTTAAAATAAGCTGCCCGCTGAAAAATATCCTCTAAAGCATCCCGCGAAAAATCTTCAAGGCTGAGCATATCTTTGGGAAACAAAGCGCTTATTCCTCCTCATGGATTGCTTCAAGGCCTGCTGGCAAATCTGGTATCGCCGGGAAACCAGATGCGGATCAGCACCTGGATAGCCAGAACGTACAGGCCGGCCGTGGTCAGGTAAGACTCGGAAACAGTATCAAAAAGGATCATGGAGCGGGGGGGAAACTCATCTCCCCCTTCCCAGAGAACAAAAGCCAGGGGCAGGCGTGGAAGCGCGGGAATGATGATTCCGGCGTCGCCCTTTTCATAAATATTTCCACCGTGCTGTTTTCCCAGCTCTAGGAATTTTTCCCTCCGGTTAAAGTAGCCCTGTGCCAGGGGCTCCAATGCTTCTTTCTGAAAAGGGTGCCAGTGCAGCTGTCCTCCCCTTAAATCGAGAAAAGAAAGCCACTGCCCACGGACCGGCAACCCGCTGGCGGAGGTGAGATACTGTAAAATAACAACCTTTTCCTCCTGGGTTGGCTCCGGTATTTTAAAGTTTTTACCTGCCTGCTGGAAACTAAACTCTCCACCGGGGTGAGATATAGTTAGGGGCAATCCGCAATATTGTATGCAAAATATATTCTCTTTAAAAGCAGCGCCGCTTAGTTCTGCCATCTCCTGTGGATCACGGGCGGAAAATTCTTTGACGGCTTTTAAAAATGCGTTTTGGTTTTTGCTGCACAATTTAATCCCTCCACTTGTTAAGAGCAATTATTCGGCAAAAGACCTCCTTTTTCCTCCATTATAATTTTTTCCAGCACAATAATTATACTTTTTTCTCTAAATTATGCTAAAATATATGTATCATAACTGCACTGGAGGTTTTTTCTTTGCGAAAAAAAAGCCGGTTTTTCTATTTTCTTGTGTCTATCTGCCTGATCGTCCTCTGCTTTTTTCTCTTTTCCTCCCTGATCTTTTCCGGGGAGGTTCCCGGAACAGAACCGGCCACTTCTCCTGCAGAGGTTAAGGAAATTGAAAAAAGTATAGAAGCAGGATTGGAAACTGAGAATGAAGAGAGGGAAAGTCGGGAGGAGCAGGAACAAAAATCTCCGGGCAGTTCAGCGGTAACTGAATCAAATGAAGTTCCTGCGCCTGATTTACCTTCCAGGGGCCATGAAGTGAAACAGGCATGGGATAATGCCTTGCTGGAGAAAATTTCTTTCCTGCAAAATCCCCTCCCCGGAGCCCTTGTCAGCAGCAGGGATTCTCAACTGCCGGGGGCACCCCGCCCTTATCGCAACGGTGTCCATGAGGGCCTGGACTTTTATTCGGGAGCATGTGGCATAGATGTAAATTTCGGCGACCCTGTTTTTGCGGCAGGGCCGGGCGTAGTCTACCGCATTGACCATGATTACCAGGAACCGTCTACTGGTGAAAGAGAGGAGTTATTAAGAATCTGCGCGGAAAACGGGGATACGCCTGAAGATATCCTGGACAAGCTCAGGGGCAGGCAGGTCTGGCTGGTCCATTCACATGACATTATAACACGTTATGCCCATCTCAGCGAAGTTGCTGAACACCTGCAGGAAGGCGACCTGGTGGAACCCGGAGACTTTATAGGTGCCGTCGGCAACTCCGGTACCAGTGAAGGAGCAGAAGGGAGTACCGCCAACCACCACCTGCATTTTGAAATCTGGATCGGCGACAGCTATTTGGGAGAAGGGCTGTCACCACAGGAGATAAGAGAACTGTGGACACTTGTCCTGGAAAAATAGCCGGTTGTAATGCATCCCCTTTTTTCCTGAACGCGTAACAGACAAGCAATCAATATTTAATGAGGGCTTTTCGCATTTCATTCTTTCTCCCTCTGCGTAAGGTACATCAGCATATTGTGATAGGCCCGGTGTTCTAAATTTAATACTTTGTTAATTTCCTTGTACCGGGCTGAAACACTGGAGGGGGAGATGTTGTACTGCTGCGCCAGTTTATGCTGCGTAACGCTTAAAAAGTGGAACTTGGCCGTAGCATATTCCAGACCGGCGGCCCACGTCTCGATTTTTTTAATGGTGGGTACGCGGGGATAAATGTTGTTGATAAAATCTATCCAGATAGCTTGTGCATCTTCGTAAAATCGTTCACTGTAGGCCTTGCTGGAACGCATATTAACAAGCGTACAATCCAGCACATCCTGCCATTTACCAAGCCACCGGGGCGCTACAAGAGGATAGTATAAAAGATCAATCTCCCTTAAGTACCCCTCCATAAAAACAGTTACAGTGCCTCTAATACCCATATTTTTAAGTTCCAGCAGCGCCTGTAAGCGTAAACGCTGCCTTACCCAGGGGTTCCTGACAAATTCCTTCAGAGCTTTTTCCCCGATCTCCTCCGGCATCATCCCATACATCCGGATGGCCTTTTCGACAACCTGTTCATTTTTCTGATAAAGTGATTGCCATAGAAGATGCTGTACAGCTTTGTTTTCCTGGTAATTTTGTAGGGTTTCTTCCACCTCTTTGCTTTTTCCAGCAAGCGGCCTCTCCTTTTTACTCCAGACAGGCAGCTCTCTTTTCTCTTCTTCCTCTTCCTCTTCCTCTTCACTTAAAGCGTATAAAAGATCCTCGGCGTCAACAACCATTTCTCCGTCAGGAGAAATCTGCAGATATAAATTAAGGTAATGGCGTGCTTTCTCCAGGTCATCCATAAGACCGTAGTTTACGGCCATCAGAAAATAGCACTCGGTTAAAGTGGGATCCATCTGGCAAACAATATACGAAAAAATTTGATTGGCCTTGTCAAGGTGCCCCATCCTGCTAAGCAGGCAGGCCAGGTTATAATGGTTAAGAGAGTTTTCAGGTTCTACTTCAATTGTTTTTTTAAAAAAGAGAAGGGCTTTTTCCAGCTTGTTCTGCTGGTAATAACGATTTCCCTTCTGATAGTAATAACCGGCATTTTTTAAAAACGGGATAACCTTGGATGTGGTCTTTTTACCTTGCATCATTTTATTCACCACTTGTTATTTTAACTGTTTGATACTATTCTAAATTCTCTAGAGATGAATTAATTTCCTGCCGGTAACAGTTATTTTTATCTGATTATGCTTTTCTCATTCAGCCGGGCAGCGATTACCTGTATATATCCTGCGTCCCAGAAACCGATCCCACTCCGTCCATCCGGCCCCGGCACCCCGGTTTTTTTCCATGGCCTGCTGGAACTGCTTTAATCGTGCACTTAAGAGGTCGGCATGAAACAAAGCGAAGGCGTTAAATGTCTGCGGTACCTCCGGTGACCCCCACTCCCTCTCACCGTGATGGCTGATAATCATGTGTTCCAGCTTCATTTTTAAATCCTCTGGAAACAAGGGCAGTTTTTCCAGCATTTTTCTGATTATATCTAAACCGATAGAAATATGCCCCAATAAACGTCCTTTATCGGTCTGCTCAAAGGTAAGGCTGTCGGGATCGTACTCCTCAATTTTTCCAATATCATGAAACACTGCCGCTGTAATAAGCAGGGACCGATCAACCTGTGAGCCGTACAGGTGACAAATATGCCTGCATATCTCCACTACTTCCAGCGTATGTTCCAACAGGCCCCCAAGGTAGTTGTGATGAATTATTTTGGCGGCAGGAGATAGCTTAAACTTATTGACTATTTCGGCTTCATTATAAAATATGGCCATAAGCCGGCTTAAATTTTCTTCTGTTACATCTTGTTTAACTATTCCCGTAAGACTCTGCCACATTTCTTCTGTGTCCCTGAGCGAGCAGGGCTGGAAATGACTCCGGTTAATGGTTTCTTTATCTACCTTACTGTAGCTGCTGATGATTAACTGGAGTCCATAGTATTCTTTTACTTCACCAGTTACAAAAAGGACATCATTTACCTTTATCTTCTCCCTCATAAGGGAAGGATCCCAGATGACACCTTTAATCGTTCCACTGATATCCCCAAGCAGCAACCTTAAAAAATACTCACCGTTTCTTGCCGGCGAAGAAAAGGATACTTCCCTTATATCAATTACCACAAATTGTGATTGTACATAAGTGCCAATCTTTAGGTCACTGACAAATTGTTTGCCCAAAAAAAAACCCCTCCCCCTGTCCTTCCTTGAGAATTTCGTTTTTCCGGAGCATAATTCCTGCCGGTTGAAAAAAATAGCCATAAAAATGTTATGGTATGGAGTGGAGTGCCGGCCTTTGCTCACGCGTTCGTCCAGACAGCTCTCCGGCCTGCTTGCAGGCTATGCCCGGCTCCCCGGCAGAGCTCACTTTCATCTTCGTGCCGCAAGTTATCACCCATGCCCGGCACACAATAACAA
>DLUO01000114.1:3553-9920 GCA_003444595.1 Bacillota bacterium | reverse complement strand
GTACCGCGGCTAAATGACAAAGCTCGCAATCACCAACGGCAGCCCAGTCCGCCGGGCCATCTCGAGCCCTCGCTTCTCTGAACCTGCGGGCTCAAGCTGCACATTCCGCTCGCTCCAACCTTGCGCCACCCCTGAGAGACATGAAGCGGGTTCTAAGTGGGGCTATTTTATCCGTTTTTGTGGGCGGCAGAGTAGTCTCCAACCTTCGCTTCACCGTGAACTTTTTAGGCGAGGGGACATTCTTTCTAAAGATTGTAAGGTGAGTGTTAAAATTTGCGCACTGATTTTGATCTGAACCTTTATGTGATCACGGATCGCCGTCTTTCCCGCGGCCGCTCCCACCGCGAGGTAGTGGAAAAGGCCATTGCCGGTGGTGCCACCTGCATACAGCTCCGGGAAAAGGAAATCAGCACCAGAGATTTATTTGCCGTTGCAGAAGAGCTGCGGGCAATTACCAGGGAAAAGGGAGTTGCCTTTATTGTTAATGATCGCCTGGACGTAGCCCTCGCCGTGGAGGCCGACGGAGTTCATCTGGGACAGGACGACTTGCCGCTTACAGCAGCACGGCGCATTATGCCCCCGGGAATGATCCTGGGAGTATCGGCGGGCAATCTGCAGGAGGCGCTTGCGGCACAGTCCCAGGGAGCCTCCTACCTGGGAGTAGGGGCAATCTTTAGGACAGGGACAAAAATGGATGCAGGGGAGCCCATCGGCCTGCAGGCTCTTGCTGACCTTTGTTGCGGTGTGAGCATACCTGTTGTCGGGATCGGCGGCATAACTGCAGATAACGCACGACTGGTTATCGAGGCGGGAGCTGCAGGAGTTGCGGTGATTTCCAGCGTGGTTGCCGCTTCTGATATTGCTGCTGCGGCAGGGGAAATTGCCGGGATTGTAAGACAGGCTGCGGCTGACCGCCGGAAAAAAGGAGACTGAAGCAGTTTTGCGGTTAAGTGTTATCAGAAGGAGGCCGGGGCAGTATTCTTCCGAATGACAGGAAGTTTTGCCGATGTTTATGAAAGAAGTAATTATCTACACGGATGGAGCATGCAGCGGTAATCCTGGCCCTGGGGGCTGGGCCGCCCTCTTGCTCTATAATGACATCGAAAAGGAAATATCCGGTGGAGAAAAGCATACAACCAACCAGAAAATGGAGCTCAGGGCGGCGGTGGAGGCCTTAAAGTGCTTAAAGGAGCCCTGCCGGGTAAAGCTGTATTCTGATAGTGCCTACCTAATCAACGCCTTTAAGCAGGGCTGGCTGGACAAGTGGCAGAGGAACGGTTGGAAAACTGTAAATAATGAACCTGTAGAAAACCAGGATTTATGGAAGGAACTGTTGAAACTCAACCGCCGGCACACTATCCAGTGGAACAAAGTTAAAGGCCACGACAGCGACCCGCGTAACAACCGCTGCGATTTCCTGGCCCGCCAGGCTGTTCCTTCAATTCTGTAGCGCAGAGCCGCTGGCAGAAAGGAGATCCTCATGCATCCAATCATCCTAAAAATTGGCAGTTTCGAGCTTTATGCTTACGGAGCCATGCTTTTTTTGGCTTTTGCCGTGGGCATCATCTGGGCATTGAAAGAAGCCGACTCCGAAGGAATCAACCCCGACCACCTCTACGAAATCTTTATCATAGTTATTATCCTCTCCCTGCTGGGTTCCCGCTTTGCCTATGTTTTATTAAACTGGAACCAGCAGTTTAGCGGCGAGCCCTGGTGGAAGGTCTTTGCTTTTCGTGAGGGAGGCCTGACTTTCTATGGCGGTCTTCTGGCTGCTCTGCTGGGCGGTCTCATTTATACTCATTACCGGAGGATATCCTTTTTTAAACATCTGGATTTCATGTCGCCCTTTATTGCCCTTGGTTACGCCATTACCAGGATTGGCTGCTTTTTAAACGGCTGCTGTTACGGGCATATAACTTCCGCACCCTGGGGAGTGGTTTTCCCCGCCATAGACAGTTACCCCAGGCATCCCACCCAACTGTACGCTTCGGCTTCAGTTCTGCTGATCTTTTTTCTGTTGCGCTACCTGCGGAAATTCAGCTTTTTCCCCGGGTTTATTTTTGTCTGGTTCCTTATTCTTTACGGCCTTTACCGTTTTGTCGTAGAGTTTTTTCGGGTTAGCGAAGCTGTATTCTGGGTTTTATCTCCGGCACAGCTTGTAGCGCTGCCCTTTATCATTGCCGGGCTTGCTGTCCTTTTTTGGCAAAAATGGCAGGTTAAGAACGCCAGGAGCTAAAACCCCTGGTTTTTTGTCTGCTTGTGACCGTATCTTTTGCAGGTTTTGCTATTTAAGCATATTTTTACTTGACACCTGCGGCTAATAGAGGGTATAAAGATAATGATTGAGTGAAAGGTACCAACTGCAAGGTATAAAGAGGTGATGATCTGTCGTGAGCAGCAATGGACATATGGGGTTACCCAGGTTGGGTTTGGATGTGGGAACTTTTGCCGTAAAAGGGGTCCTGCTAGATGGGAAAAACGTAAAAAAAGTGACAGTGCCCACTGGAGGAAGCCCCGTCGAAGCCGCTCAAAAATGCCTTTTTCAGCTTTTGGATGACAGAGGAGAAGATACGCTTTACTGTGGATTAACCGGTGCCAACGCTTACCTTATTGCTAAGCAGGTAGGGGTCAAGCCCCTACTGGAGATTGAGGCGCTGCAGGCGGGGCTGAATCTCGAGAAGCTGGAGGATTGTGCCGTTTTGTCCCTGGGGCATGAAAACATGTATTATGTGGAAATCGGGCCGGGCGGTACGGTGCTTTTTTTTAACCGCAACGGCCAGTGTGCCGCAGGCAGCGGGGCTTTCTGGTACCAGCAGGCTACCCGGATGGGTTTTAACGACCAGGAGTTGGCTGAGATTGCCTTGGAGGCGGAGAACGTCGTTAAAATTTCAGGTCGCTGTGCTGTTTTTGCCAAGTCCGATATGACCCATGCCATTAATGAAGGGGCAACCCAGAGCGCCGTTTCTGCCGGTATGGCCAAAGCGCTGGCGGATATGGTCATTACCAGTGTAGCCCAGAACAGGATCGAGAACCGGCGAACCTTAATCGTTGTGGGAGGCGTGGCCAACAATAAAGCGGTAATGAAATACATAGGGGAATACTGCCGGGAGCACTCTGTGAAGCTGGTTGTTCCCGATGAACATATATATATAAATGCACTGGGTGCGGCACAGGGCTCTGCCCCTATTGCTACCGGAGCGTTGAACCTGGATGATCTTTTAGGACAGAGCTATGTGCCGGATAATCCTTTGCCCCCTCTAAAACCGGGCAAGGTAAAGTATATGGATTTTCCTCCGCTGCAGAAAGACTATGACCTTTCTACAGTTTACCTTGGTGTGGACTGCGGTTCCGTTTCTACCAAGTGTGCCCTGTTGGATAGCGACGGGAAGTTTATCGGGGGAATATACCTCCCTACCGCCGGGCGCCCGGCCCTGCAGGTTTTGGAGCTGATGAAGGAAGTGGAGACAAGTTACGGCGGGCTGCTGCAGGAGGCGCCGATTGTGGCCTGCACCACGGGTTCCGGTCGTTTTCTATCGCAAAAGATCTTAAACGCAGAGTATGCCGTGGATGAGATCACCTGTCAGGCCGAAGGGGTAAAGTACCTCTGCGGTGACGAGGGGATCCTTTCGATTATTGAAATCGGCGGAGAAGATTCCAAATTCCTGCAGTTAAAGGATGGCGTCCTGTATGATTACAACATGAATCCTGTCTGCGCCGCCGGCACGGGAACTTTTCTGGAAAATTTGGCCGGGTTGCTGGGGGTGCAGATCAAAGAGGAGTTTTCCCGGAGGGCTTTTGAAGCCGAGTACGCCATTGACCTGGGGGATATCTGCACCCTTCTTTCCCAGACGGCCCTGGTTTCCGCCGCTTCTCGCGGGCTGCCGTTGCCCTCCCAGCTGGCCAGCCTGGCCTATTCCTCGGCGCGCAATTATATCAGCAAGACAGTGGAAAGCAGGCCTCTGGAGGGGAAAATAATCTTCACGGGGGCCACGGCCAAGAACCATGCTTTGGCCAGTGCTTTTGCCGCGGAGTGTGGCAAGGAGATTACTGTACCGCCTTATCCGGAGCTTTCCGGGGCCATCGGCAGCGCCTGTATCGCCAGGATGTTCCATCAGTCGGGGCAGGCCGGCGACTTTTCTTTTCGTAGCCTGCAGAATTTGCAGGACTTTACGGTAAGCAAACGCAAATGCGCGGCTGAGTGCGAGCATGAACACAACTGCACATTAGATGTTATTAAGTTTTCCGACGGAAGCACTTTCCTTTACGGGGACCGCTGCGGCCGCTATTCCGGGCTGGACAAAAAGGTAAGGGGAGTCGAGCTGCCCGATTATATTGAGCGCCGCAACGCTCTCTTTCGACAGTATGCAGGAGAGCCTGTAAAAGGAGGACCGCGGGTAGGGATCTCCCGAAGCGGGATGTTTTTTGAGCTATATCCTTTCTGGGCCGCCTTTTTCAGGGAACTGGGAGCTGAAACGGTTCTCTCTGCCCGAACATCGGAGCAGACCCTGGAAAAGGGCAAAAGATACCTCGGGGCGGAGATGTGTTATCCCATGGAAGTCCTTGTCGGTCATTACGGGGAGTTGATGGAGAAGCAACCGGACTTCATCTTCGTTCCGGACGTTGTCGATATGGAGCCCCTTCCCTGGGCTCCCGGGTGGCCGCGGGCTTTTACCTGCTCTCTGATCCAGACCCTGAAGGGAACGGTTGCCAATTCCCTTGGCCTTGCTGAAGACCGGCTTCTTTATGCCCAGCTCAATTACAGAGACGGCCGGGAAAGGATAAAAAGACAGTTGGAACCGGTGGCCAGAAAGATCCTGGGGGAGAATTACACTGAAGAAAAGCTCCAAAATGCCGTGGAGGCGGCGTACAGGGCCCAGGAAGGTTTCCGCCGCGCCATGGTTAGGGAAAGTCAAAAGGTGATGGAGGAGCTAAAAAATTACAGGGAGCTGGTCACCGCCGTTTTCCTGGGGCGTCCCTATACTGTGTATGATGATTTTGTCTCCAAGGGCTCCTTTCATTATGCCCGGCAGAGAGGTCTGGTGGCGTTGCCGCAGGACTTTATCCTCGAATACCTGCACGGCTGGTTTGAGGGGGAAATCAGCGATGATGCTTTGGACAGCGACAGGGAAGAGTTCCAAAAAAGCTTTGATGAACTCTTTAAACACATGGACAACATTTACCCCATCCAGTTGCAGAAAATGCTCTCCGCGGTCTTTTTTGTCAACTTTTTAAATGAACGGGCGGTAAAAACAGGGCTTCCGCTTATGTACATCATTTTGCAGGATCCTTTCAAATGCGGCCCCAACGCCATGTTGCGCCATTTCCTGGGAGAGTTGACCGGATATCTGCGCCTCACTCTGGACGAACATACGGCACCGGCCGGGATGATTACCCGACTGGAGGCCTTCAAGAACACTTGCCGTTCCAAAAAGAGCTTTTCCCTGCCGCAATTTTATTCGGCGCGCACTAAAAATATTAAAGATGCGGAATGGGAAAAAATCTTGATTCCGGAACCCACTTACCATGCCCGGGTTTTTGCGGCCATCTTTAAAAGCTTTGGCGTAGATGCAGAAGTTCTGCCGCGCAGCAAGGACAGAGATCTGGTCCTGGCCAGGCGCTATGTAAACGGGAACGAATGCCTGCCGCTGATCCAGAACGTGCAGGACTTCCTGGATTACCTTTTTACAAACGGCCATGTAATGGATCTGGAAAAGACCGTCTTTTTCCAGGGCTGGGCCTGTGGCCCTTGCCGCTATGGCCTTTATGCCCCGGCACAATCCCTGATTATCAACAGGGCAGGGTTTGGTGAGCGCCGGATCTGTTCCGTTAAATATGACGATGCTGTTAAGAGGTTCGGTGCCAGTTTTGTTCTTGGGGTTTACGACGGCCTGGTGGCCATGGACATCCTCTACAAGATGTTGCACGCTACAAGGCCGTATGAACTGGTACAGGGGGCAAGTGAAGCTGTCTTTGAAGATTATGCTGTCAAGCTCTGTCATATGTTGGAAAACTACCGTTTTTCCCTGCCGGGCCTGGTTTCTGGGAAACACCGGCGGCCTATGGAGAGCCTGCTGGAGGAGGCTGCCCAAAAATTTTCGCAGGTGCCCCGCTCCCAGGAAAAAAGGCCGCTGATCCTGGTCGGCGGCGAATGGTACGTGCGCCTCGATGACCGCTGCAATCAGGAAATCATCAGGAAGATCGAGCAGGAGGGCGGGGAGGTCTCCCTATCTCCCGCATCGGAACTTTTCTCCTATACGGTTTTAATCAATTACCTGGAGGCCGCTGCAGCCTATGAGCTGAACAAGAGCTGGAAGCAGTACCTGCAAAAGACAGTCCTTCGGCTGGCGCTCCGGATGGCGCACCGGGA
>DLUO01000114.1:2965-3266 GCA_003444595.1 Bacillota bacterium | reverse complement strand
ATTAAACATTATGCCCGGAAATATGTCTCCGAGCATTATGGCGGGGAGCCCCCCATGACCATCGGGAGGACCTGTGCCCTGGCCCGGAAGGTTAACGTTGACGGCGCAGTTTTTGTTGCCCCCTTCACCTGTATGCCCGGCTCCTTTGTCGAGGCGCAGATGGGGGCGATGCGGGAAGAGCTCGGATTCCCCATGATCGCTGTTTACTATGACAGCAAAGAAAGCGCCAACCGGGAAGAATTTATCCGCAGTCTGGTCTTCCAGGCCAAGCAGCGCTTAACCGGAAAATCACAGGTGAAAT
>DLUO01000114.1:1308-2722 GCA_003444595.1 Bacillota bacterium | reverse complement strand
CTCCGGCTGATATTCAGATAATTTATTGCTTTGCTTTTATTATTATTTGCTTTAGCCAATGCTTCCAGGATGATTGTTTTCTCCAATTTTTCAACTGCAGTGTTCAGGTGTAATGTATGAAATTCAGGTTTTACAGGAGTACTTAAAACGTTTAGTTGCAAATCGTCTCTGGTAATCTTGTTTGTCTGGCATAGGATAACAGCATGTTCAATAACATTTTTTAACTCTCTGACATTACCGGGCCAAGGATAATCTTGCAGGCACTCCACAGCATCAGGTGTAAGCATTATGCTTTTATTGTACTTTTTGGCATAATGGTTTAAAAAATGAGAGGCAAGAATGGATATATCTATAAATCTTTCTCTTAACGGTGGAATAAAAATTGGGACTACATTTAGCCGGTAAAATAAATCGGCTCGAAATTCACCCTGCTGTACCATTTGCTCTAGATTTCTGTTCGTCGCTGAAATAATTCTAACATTGACAGGTATTTTTTTTGTATCTCCCAGCTTTTCTATATATTTTTCCTGTGTAAATCTTAATAGCTTAACTTGGGTATTAAGAGAAATATCTCCTATTTCATCTAAAAACAATGTTCCATTGTGGGCCTCTTCAAATTTCCCTTTTTTCCCTTGAGATCTGGCACCTGTAAATGCCCCCGGGGCATATCCAAACAGTTCTGATTCCAAAAGGTTTTCAGGAATGGCTGAGCAGTTTATTTCTACAAAAGGATATTTGGAACGATTGCTGGCTTTGTGAATAGCTTCGGCGAACAATTCTTTACCGCAACCTGTTTCGCCCCTAAGCATAACTGAAGCGTCTGTTTTGGCCACATTCGCAGCTATATTGATACAATGCAGCATTTTAGGATCTTGAGTAATGATATTTTTGAAAGCTTGCAGTTCTGCTCTATTAACTTTTCGCTTTGGTTTTCCTGTATTTCCGACAACTAATGCTCGAAGATGTTTATTTATTTTGCAAATAGCATTCGCATTGCCAACCCCGATTACTCCTTTTACTTTTCTATCAGCATCTTTTAATGGTATAAAGTGCGCTACAATATCATAGCCGAGTGTTTCATCGTAATATTCATCTTTTATCTGCTCACCTGTTTTAAGGACAGACAAAAGCTTGTCATTGGGGTATTTTTCATATAAATTTTTATGCAAAATTTTTTCCCGTGAGATTCCTATCTGATATTCATAAGCGCTGTTTACATAGATAACAATACCATCTTTATCAATAACAATTACAGGATCGTTTATTTTATCAAGGATGCTTAGAAAAGAATCGTTGAATAGTTTTAATACCTCTTCATCTTTTGGGGCCATCAATTTCACTCCAATGTGAATACTCCCTTAGCTACATTATTTACATTATTGAACTTTATTTCATTCATTTTTTGTCTTTACAT
>DLUO01000114.1:0-1049 GCA_003444595.1 Bacillota bacterium | reverse complement strand
TAATTATAACAGAAAAAAAATTAGTTAACAATGCCTTTTCTAATGCAAACATTTTATTTTAGGCAAATTAAAAAGGAAAGTTAAGAGATACTATTTTGAAATTAGTATATAGCGCAACCTGCCGCAATTCTGAAAAAAACAAATGGTAATATTTCTTTAAGTAAAGACAGTTGCAGGGTTCAAAATGTTTTTAGAAAAAACGGGTTTTTGACATAAATAACCATTGGCATAATAATTGCAACAATGAGCAAATGGAAAACGAACAAATGAATAAAGGAGAGAGGAATTTATATGCAGGAACATATTCAAAGGCTTCGCGAGATCAAACGTTTTGCCTCTTTAGGCGGCGGCGAAAAAAAGATCGCCAAAGAGCATGCCAGGGGCAAATTGACAGCCCGCGAGAGGATCAATTTACTGCTGGATCCCGGCAGTTTCCATGAATTCAACATGTTGATCAAACATAAAATCGGCGCGCCTGGTGACGGTATCGTTATCGGGCACGGGACAATAGACGGCAGGACCGTATGCGTTTTTTCCCAGGATGTAACTGTGTTCGGAGGCTCCCAGGGGTATTATCATGGGAGAAAGTTGTATAAGATCCATGAAATGGCCCTGGATATGGGCGTGCCCCTCATTGGTCTCAATGATTCCCCCGGGGCGCGGGTTATCAGGCCTGAGCTTGCCGGTAGCGATGACCCCTACCGGGTCAGTGATGAAAAGTTTGCCGGGGTGGTGTTTTATATAAATACGCGTTGTTCGGGAGCCATACCACAGATTTCCGCCATTTTGGGCAATTGCACCGGGGGTTCTGTATATTCGCCGGCTTTAACCGACTTTATTTTCATGGTGGATGGTATATCCCATATGTGTATAACAGGTCCGAGGGTCGTCAAGTCGGTGCTGGGCGAGGATATAAGCCTGGAAGAGTTGGGAGGCTCAAAAGTTCATTGTCAGATATCAGGTGTTGCCGATTTCAGGTTTAAAACTGAAGCCGATTGTATGAAAGAAATACGCAGGCTCCTGTCTTATCTCCCCTCCAATTGGCGGGA
>DLUO01000176.1:11508-12035 GCA_003444595.1 Bacillota bacterium | reverse complement strand
TTAATTTTTTCTTGAACCAGGTTGTAATTAATCGTAAAGATTAGCGGAAAATTCACAAGCAAGTAAATTAACAAACTGACGCTGGACAGCTCCTCTGATTTTGGTTTGAGCCTCATAATATCACTCCTGATCTTTATATAAAAAGTGATGAATAAATTCTAATATTCCATAGTTGCTTTCTAAATTCCTTCCCATAAAAGAAAAAAGTGCCTTACGGCACTATTTACCATTATTTTATTATACTAGCGAGCGTATTCTACAGCTCTTGTCTCTCTAATAACGGTCACTTTAATCTGACCGGGATATTCAAGCTCTTTCTCAATTTTTTTAGTAATTTCCCTGGCCACCTGCACAGCTGTTAAATCATCTATCTTGTCAGGTTTAACCATAATGCGGATTTCCCGGCCTGCCTGTATCGCATATGCTTTCTCCACACCGTCAAAAGAGTCAGCGATTTCTTCCAGTTTTTCCAGGCGCTTAATATAAGCTTCGAGTGTTTCACGCCTGGCCCCGGGTCTGGCTGCCGA
>DLUO01000176.1:0-11333 GCA_003444595.1 Bacillota bacterium | reverse complement strand
GGGATTCGCGATACTTCTTGGCCAGTTCTGCTCCATTGATTACATGAGGTCCTTCAATTTCATGATCCAGTGCTTTACCTATATCATGCAGCAGCCCTGCTCTCTTGGCAATTTTAACGTCCAAACCCAGTTCAGATGCTATGATACCGGCGAGATGGGCAACTTCCAGTGAATGCTTTAGTACATTCTGCCCATAACTTGTACGAAATTTTAATCTACCGAGCATCCTCACCAGCTCCGGATGAAGTCCGTGTACGCCTATTTCAAAAGTGGCCTGTTCCCCTTCTTCACGAATTTGCGCTTCGACTTCATGTCGTGCTTTTTCCACCATTTCTTCGATACGGGCAGGGTGTATGCGGCCATCGACAATTAATTTTTCCAGGGCTATGCGTGCTACCTCCCGGCGAATGGGATCAAAACCGGATAAAATAACCGCCTCGGGGGTATCATCTATAATTAAATCTATTCCCGTCAATGTTTCTAAAGTCCTGATATTTCTTCCTTCCCGCCCGATAATACGTCCTTTCATTTCATCATTGGGCAAGTTGACAACAGATACTGTCGATTCGGAAACATGATCAGCCGCACAACGCTGTATGGCCTGCGTAATAATCTCTCTCGCTCTTTTTTCCGCTTCTCCTTTGGCCTGTTGTTCGACATCTTTAATCATTTGGGCTGTTTCGTGCCGTATTTCATCTTTTACCCTTCTTAAAATAATTTCTTTTGCCTCTTCGGTAGATAAACCAGAGATTCTTTCCAATTCCATTAGCTGTTTCTTATAGGTATCAGTTAATTTTTCCCGTATGGCAACTATTTCTTCCTCGCGTTTCTTTATTTCATCTTCTTTCTTTTCCAGTTGATATGTCTTCTTATCGAGAGATTCTTCCTTTTGTAAAATACGCCTTTCCATTCTCTGTACTTCTGCACGTCTATCCTTTATCTCTTTTTCCAATTCATTTCTAAGCCTGTGGACTTCCTCTTTAGCTTCCAGTACTTTTTCTTTTTGTAATGTTTGTGCTTTTTCTTCAGCCTCGATTAATATTTTTTTGGCTGCTTCTTCAGCAGAGACGATTTTCGCCTCTGTAAAATATTTACGAATAAAGTAACCGATACCCAGTCCGAGAATTATGCCAATAATTCCTGTGATAACTGTTAATATATCCAATAATACTCTCACCTCCTGTTAAATTATAACTAATCCCGCAAAAGCTCACAAAAATAATAAGCTGTGGGGTTTCACAGCTTAAAATAGTATGACCATCTTCACTCTTTTGAAGAATGATCAGAATGATTTGCACTTTTACTTACCAAAGGTTTATCTTAAATGCCGCTGGCAGCTTTGGCATCACTCAATGGTCACACTTATTTTAAGGGCAAATAATCTCCAATATATTATGATAACATTTCTCTAGACAATTTTACCCTCTTTAAAAGGTTATGTCAAGTAAGAAAAGATTTCTGATAATGAGTTTAACTAGCTTCATTCTTACCTGATTTGCTTTGCTGCGTTTCTTCCCCTTCAAAAGTAAACGGCAGGTTGTATATCTTGCGAATTTGCTGTTCTATTTCGTTCAATATTTCCTTGTTCTCTTTTAAAAATTCTTTAGCATTATCCCTTCCCTGCCCTACTTTTTCATCTTTATAGGAATACCATGTTCCGCTTTTTTTCACAATCTCCTTTTCTACAGCCAGGTCCAGAACGCATCCCTCTTTGGAAATACCTTCACCGTAAATAATATCAAATTCAGCCTGTCTGAAAGGCGGAGCCACTTTATTCTTAACCACTTTGGCCCTGGTCCGGTTGCCAATCATTTCATTACCATGTTTTAAGGTATCAAGCTTGCGCACATCGATCCTTACGGAGGCGTAAAACTTTAAAGCTCTGCCGCCGGGTGTGGTTTCAGGATTGCCGAACATAACCCCTACTTTTTCCCTGATTTGGTTAATAAAAAGTGCCGTAGTTTGCGACTTGCTGATAGCTCCTGATAGTTTTCTCATGGCCTGGGACATCAGACGCGCCTGCAGTCCTACGTGCATGTCACCCATTTCTCCCTCGATCTCTGCCCTTGGGACAAGGGCTGCTACAGAATCAACAACAAGGACATCAATAGCTCCGCTGCGCACCAACGCCTCAGCGATCTCCAGGGCCTGTTCACCCGTGTCAGGTTGCGAAACAAGCAGTTCGTCAATATTAACGCCTAATTTTTTTGCATAAACCGGATCAAGAGCATGCTCGGCATCTATGAAGGCGGCAAAACCTCCTGTTTTCTGTGCTTCGGCAATTACATGCAAGGCTACTGTTGTTTTACCAGATGATTCAGGTCCGAAAACTTCAATAATCCTTCCCTTCGGTAAACCCCCAACGCCAAGGGCAATATCCAGTGATAATGCTCCTGTGGGAATTACACCGATATTGGCCCTGGTTTCAGAACCCAGCCTCATGATAGAACCTTTCCCGAATTGTTTTTCTATTTGCAGCAAGGCCATTTCCAGTGCTTTTTGTTTTTCCATATTTAGCAATTGCCTCCTTACATTTATTAAAACATTTGTTTGCTTTCTTTCTTTATTTCTTTATCGAAAGGGAAAATCCTGCCGAATTTACCATTTTTTCAATAAAAATTCCTGCCGGGGAATATAGAGCGGGCCGGTAGGCCGCAGGATGCTTTCTATCAGATGAAAACTCTTCACATTGATCCTGTTTTCACATTCCCAGCGCTTATTAAAAATAGAGGGATCCGCCTTAAAAGCTTCTTTTCTGCTCCTTCTTCCAATTGTTAGATGAGGATGAAATTTCTCATTTGTGTTTTTGGGAATCTCTCTGTTATGAAAAAATACCGGCACGTTTTTTAAAGCTGTTTCGATCCCTTTGGCCAGACTGCTCAGTTCGGTGGCCCCCTCGCCTATGCCCATCCAGATAACACGAGGCTCTTTTAAGGAGGGAAAGGCGCCTAAATTAATCAAAGATACTCTGAAGGACGTTGTTTGGCTGGCCAATTCCCTTAAGGGATATTCCATCAATGCAACCGTATCAGCGTTAATTTCCCCCAAGAACTTTAAAGTAATATGTAAGTTCTGAATGTTTACCCAACGAATACCTTGCATTCTACTTTTAAGTTGTCCCTGAATGCCAATCAACTCTTCTTTCACTTTATCTTCAAGATTAATAGCCAGAAAAGTACGCATAAAACATCTCCCATAAATTGATCTAGGAAAAGTAGCAGGAAATCTTTCCCCGGGCTGGACCGGGGACTTTTCGCTTAATTTCGCTTAAGATATGGACTGTCTACCTTATTATGGACAAAAATATTTTAGATGTAAAGTGTTTAATCCGTTTAAATCCGTAAATTTCCTACAAAATACTTAGATTATTGCGTTTCAACAACAAATAGAAAACGTTCAAAGCTAAAGTGTAAGGGATACTGTTTTACTTTAATTAAATCTGCGCTTTGAGGCAAAAAGGCTCTTTCCGTCTCTGAATACCGAAGATTCAGCATAATAAGGCTAAAATTTATTTCTAGTGTTTTAATGCCTCTTATGCCTTCAGCTCCGGTAGATCCTGCATTTATCTCCAGGTAGTTATCCGCCTCTTCCACATAAGGCCTGTGTGTGTGCCCCCCCAACAGAAGGTTGTAATTTGAACGAAGATATTTAAAGCAACCGGGATTATGGGCAGCGATTATATCTACTTTTCCGGCATTGAGCACTATTTTCTGCAGTTTTTGTGCGGCATCCTCCATTACAGCCTCATCGGCGACTTCCATGGCCGTAGAATAGGAAGTCGGATCGGCAATACCCGCTATCCGCAGGCCGGCTATCTCAACAATACCTTCCTCTAACACAGTAACGTTTTCAATTTTTTTCAGTTGCTCTACAACAGATGGAGAGTCATGATTCCCCGGAATGAAAACATAAGGAATTTTTAAACCGGCGAGCTGCTGTGCAAACAGTTCCATTTCCAGCGATGTCCCATAATCAACGAGATCGCCCGTATCCACAATTAGTTCAATATGAAAAGTTTCTACAATGCGTTGCATAAATGCCAATGCCGCTGGATTATTATGAATATCTGAAACATGAAGAATTCTTCTGGTATCTTTATTTTCTATTATCGGAGCATTCTTTTCCATTTCTTTTTGTAAAAAAGAGATATTGTCAACTATCTCCATAAACTGTCCACCTATATTTTCAACTACACCCATTCCCTCCTGCAGAACGGTTAGTACCCATGGTGCAGCTTCCAGTATTCCTTGGTATTCCGCCCTTGAGAAAGCCACTGTATCATAAGATAGAACTGCAGTCGATATAATGGCCAGCAAGATAAGAAAATTGATTAATCCTCCCCAGAGAATTTCTCTCTTATTAATATTGCGGCGAGTCAGTAAAAGCATGCCGAACATGCCTGAAAAGAAAGCTAGAAGCAGAAGGTAAGCCAGATATTTAATGATATTTACTTTTATTCCTTGAATAATATTCCCGGGCTGGAATCCCGTCCGGGAAAAGACGCTGGCAATTTCTGTCATATCTTCCAGGTTAATGTTCTTTAGGGTGAGATGAAAGTCAAGTGGTGTAATATGTGTGGGAGCAATTATTTTACCGAGCGGTGGGAAATGGATTAATGTCCGGCCGCCACCCCAAAGTTTCAGGCTTACCTCAAATTCAAAAATGCCGGTAGAAAAGCTGACCGGACCTAAAAATTGTATCACTAAAAACATTAACAACAAACCAAATATTATTTTTGCGGCGAAAGAATATCTTTTTTTATTTAAACGCATTTTTGTTTCTCCATATTGAGAAGTTCCCGCAGGTAATCTCCGCTAATTCTTTCTTTTTCTAATAAATATGCAGCCGCCTTTTCAATTATAATTCTGCATTCCCTGATTAAACTCCTGACTTTTTCTTCCTGACCGTTAAGAATTTCTCTTAAATGTTCATGCAGGACCCCGCCAGGTAGATCTTTAGAACTTACAATGCCAAGTGAAGACATGCCGGAATTAATTATTTTTTTGGCCAGCTCGATCGCCTGTTGAAAATCATTTGCGGCACCGGTACTGCGGCTGCCAAGAAGCTCCTCCTCACTTACAGCGCCTCCCAGCAGGACGGCAATTTGTCCTTCCAGGTATTCCTTGGTATAAATATAACTGTCCTTTTCCGGCTTTTGCCTGATATACCCCATGGCCTTTCCGCGGGGTATAATCGTAATAGTAGAAATGGAATACGGCTTAAGGGACTCGCTGACAAGAGCATGGCCGATTTCATGAATGGCAATACGCCTGCATTCTTCGGGCTCCGGCCGTTTGTCCAGCTTTTCTCCCATTATTACTTTGTCGATGGCTTCCATAAAATGGTTGGTCGTCACAAAGCTGCATTTTTCGCGCAGAGCTGCTATGGCCGCTTCGTTGGCAAGGCTCTCCAGGTGAGCGCCGGAAAAACCAAAGGTTTCGGCCGCAATTTTTTTTAGTTTAACATCCCTGGCCAGCGGTTTATTACGCGTGTGAAGTCGTAATATCTGCAACCTCCCTTCCAAATCAGGAAGATCGACCTGGACGATACGATCGAAGCGTCCCGGACGTAATAAAGCGCTATCCAAAAGGTCGGATCTATTGGTTGCCCCGATCAACAGTATGCGAATATCGTCAGCAAAGTTGAGCCCGTCCATTTCTACCAGTAGCTGGTTTAAGGTCTGATCATACTCCAGATGAGAGCTGTGACTCCCCCTTTTGGAGCCAAGGATCTCTATCTCATCGATAAAGATTATGGCGCTCGTCTTATTCTTTTTTTTGGCTGTATTGCGAGCCTGCTGGAAAAGTTGCCTGACCCTTTGCGCACCGACCCCGGCATACATTTCAATAAACTCGCTACCTGCTGCAGCAATAAATACGGAATCGGTATAAGAAGCCGCTGCCTTGGCCAGGAGCGTTTTACCTGTTCCCGGAGGTCCAACCAGAAGGATTCCTTTTAAAGGCCTAATACCCAGCAGGCTAATTTTTTCTGGTATTTTAATAAAATCCAGGGCCTCCAGCAGTTCTTTTTTGGCAGAATTTTGACCGCCGATATCTTCAAAAGAAATATCAGAGCTTATCTTATTGCTGCTGCTTTTTAAAGGAGTAAATTCCTTTATACCGCCTTTTACATCCAGTACCTTAAATAAAAGAAAAAAAATCCCCAGCATAAACAAGACAGGATAAATATTGTAGCCCAGCCAGATCAGGCCGATAATTACCCCCAGAGCAACTCCGATGCCAATTTCCTTAAGCATTATTTACCTCCGTTGCGAAAGTCAGGGGAACAACTTCGTAAAGAAAATTATCACCTGCTGCCAGCTGCAGGTATATCCTTTTCTGATCAACACGGAGACGGTAATCTCCCAGTTCTTGTTCCTGCTCGAGTAGCCGGACAACCTCTTTACTCATTTTGGTATAGTTTCCCAGCCTTTCTCCCTCCATTAAGGAAAAATGAACTTTTTCATAAAGAGACTCCAGATAGGTGTTTCTCCGGTCTATTACAGTGATTTTAAAAGAATTTTCAGGATAAGTTAAAAGCATAATTTCTTCAATGCTTTTATATGTTTTGGAGAGATCCTCCACCTTGCCCAAAGTAACCAAAATTTCGGTATTTTGTTTATTTTTAATGCTTATGTCTTCTACCGCTTCAATTTCCAGGAGTGCTTCCTTTAACGGTTCTTTTATCAAACGCTGCTGACGCCAATAATTAACGGCATAAATTGAAGCAAAGGTAAGCAGAAACACCATGATAACGACAGGCCATTTTAAATTAAAACGCATAATACCAGCTCCGTGGTTAACATAACTAAATTACATAATACATTATAACAAATAGCCATCCGGAAAAGCAATAAAAAAACCCCTATATTTTTAAGGGTTATTTAGACTGCATCTGGCTTTGTCATGACATGGGAATTTAAAGTTGGCACTTACATTTTTTCTGACATTTTTTCTGGTCATCTCATCTGGTCGTTGGTGAATTCTCGCTGCAAGGTATTACGCTTTTGTTGTTTAGCCAGATATTTCCAAATAAAATAAAGAGTAAAGGCTAACATTACCGGTATGATGGCCAAGGTATACATTTTTTTATAGCCCAGTGCGGCAGCTACAAATCCCCAAAAAAAAGAACCCGCAGCTATTCCCGCGTCGACAGAAGTCCAGTAAGTAGCGTTTGCCGTACCTTTCTTCTCAGGAGCTACGTTTTGCACGGAAAGAATGAGCATGGAAAATTGGAAAAAACCAAGGCCAATCCCATATGCCAATCCACCGGCAAGCAGATGCAGCAATGAGGATGTTTGGGCTATAATAAGCATGGCGGTAACAATAGCAGCACTTCCAATTATAACATTAAGATCATATCCTTTTTCTCCAGCCCTATCAATTAGTAAATTCGATAGAAACCTGGAAATAAGGGTAGAAACAGCCATTGCAGTAAAAAAAAGACCTGCTGTTGTCAGCCCCTTTTCCAAAGCGTATAGTGGGAGAAAAGAAGTAAGTGAACTGTTCGTTAATACAGCGATAAATATTATAATAGAAGGTCTCAATGCTGTTTTTTCAATGATTTCAAACTTAAAATCGTGCAGTTGCCTCTCGATCCGGGGATAGCGGAGCAATAATGCCAGGAGGAGTGTAATTATGGTTACAAGTGAACATACCAGAAATAGTGCCCGGAAAGAATAGCTATTTATTATCCATAAGGCAATAGCCGGAGAAAAAGCATTAGAGACACTGTTAGCTAAATTATAAAAGCCCAGCCCCTCTCCCAACCTTTTTTTGGGGACAATATCAAGGGCAACTGTTCCCGAAGCGGTATGACCAATTCCCCAGCCCAGGCCCTGTACGAAGCGAAATATAATTAATAAATACACGGGAATCATCGCAGTATAAATCAGTGTAGGGATCAAAAAAAGTACAACTCCGGTGAGGAAAATTATCTTGCGGCCGTATTTATCCAGAAAGAAACCGGTTAAAGGCCTGACAATAATTGCCGTTACTGTCAGAGCTGTTAAAGCCAGGCCGGCTATTTTCGTTGATCCTCCAAATCTTTCGATATAAATGGGCAAGGTGGAATTGAAGCTGTGAAAAACAAAACACAGGGAAAGCGCCGTTAAACATATTAATACAAAATTTAAGCTCCATAAGCGAGGCTTCTCTTGCTCCAGTGGCGTTTTTTCGTGCATTGTAGTTCACCTGGTTCCTTGTATAATCTATTTCAGCGTATAACTAGGTTTCTTATATTTGCCCTTGCCTGCGACAAACTCCCCGATTAAATCGTATGACCCTGTTCCAGTAATTTTTACATTTACTAAATCCCCAGGGCTGACGCGAGGAACCTCTGCACCACCCGGTGTACCTGTGATGATAACCCTTCCATCCACCTCCGGCGCCTGGTTGGCCATTCTGCCATATGCTTTATTTTTATGCTGTTCATAATTATCGATAAGAACTTTGACTTCCCGCCCCAGCAAACTTCTGTTAAAATTTCGTGATATTTCTTTTTGCTGGTTTAAAATTTGTATAAGCCTTTTTTCTGCTATTTCCGGTTTTACCCTGTCCGGCAGATTATAAGCTGGTGACCCCCTTTCTGCCGAGAAAATAAAAGCACCTACTTTTTCAAAAGGGTACTGCCGCAAGAAAGTAAGAAGCTCATTAAACTCCGCCTCTTCCTCACCTGGAAAGCCCACCATTACTGTCGTTCGCAGAGCTATTTCGGGTATCATCCGGCGAATTTTATTGTATAGGGAGACAATCTCCCCTGGACCGGTTTTTCTTCCCATCAGCCTGAGTATTTTAGTGTTTATATGCTGAATAGGGATATCGAGGTATTTACATATACTGGGTTCGCTTTGTATAACTTTCAGTAAATCATCTGTTATGTGGGAAGGTTGGGTGTATAAAATTCTAATCCACTTGATAGACTGCAATGTACATAAATCCCTGAGCAGCTCTCCCAGCATAGGTTTTCCGTATAAGTCAAGGCCATAGGCGGTAGTATCCTGGGCAATCAGGTTGATTTCTACAGCACCCAGTTTCTGTACAGCTTTGACCTCTGAAAGAATATCTTCAATTTTTCTGCTTCGCAATTCTCCTCTCAGGAAAGGGATCAAGCAGTAAGAACACCTATTATTACAACCTTCGGCAATTTTTATATAGACGCTGTGCGTGGAACCGCTTAAAAAGCGGTTGCGCCCCGTCTGAATGACAAACTCGCCCGGACTTCCGCCTCCGGCAGTTACATTATTCCGGGCAGCTTTCCTTTCTAAAAGAATTTCTAAAAGAGAAGGGATCTTTTGGTACTCTTTTAGCGGGACGAACAGGTCAACTCCCGGAAGTGTTTTTTTTATTTTTAACCACTCTAAATATTGAACAAGACAGCCCGCTACAACAATCTTACGTAGTTTACTTTTCCCTGAACGTTTGATGGCCGCTAGTTCTCTAATGGTATCGAGCGCTTCCAAGCGGGCTTCGTGTAAGAAAGCACAGGTATTTACTATTACTATTTCAGATTCTTTTACTTCCGACTCCAGTTTATAGCCCTTGCTTATGAGGCTGCCGATTATTTCTTCTGAATCCACCAAATTTTTGGCACAACCCAGTGAGATAAAGCTAAAGCTATGTTTTTTACTCAATTTTCCCTTTGTACTACCCCTCTTTTTTGATTGTAATATTGACAGGATTTGAAAAGCCCGTCAGATTGTTAATTTCGAACCCGTTTACCTTAATCCTTACAACAGGTGGATTCCCTAAACGAATCCATGTTTCCCTGCTGTCCCCAATACTTTTTGCCTCCCCGGCGTTGTAGTTGTTCTCTTCTACCAATTTCCCCTCCTGCTCAATTCTTACCCAGCATCTTCCTGTAAAGATTAGAGTAATTTCTTTTTGTTCCACACCGCTTAGTATATACACTATCTCATTGCCTTCACTTGAGGCCAGGGTAAGCTTTTTTTCCTTCTCCGGTTGCTCAACCGGTACAATTCCGTTGTTATTGGATTTTCCCAGGCTTTCTTCCGGTTCTTCTTCCGCAATACCGTTAGTGTAGGGGATTTTCCCTTCGTTTTTTAGCCCCTGCTGGTAACGATACCATATACTGCCCCCAACAACAAAAACCAGTACAATGAGCCAGACCAGTGCCGCAACCGGAAGGGCTTTTTTCTCTTTCCCGATAACAGGTGATGTAATATCTTTTTTCTCCTTTTCTTTCTCTTTTTTTTCTTCTATAGTCTTTTTAGCTTTAATCGCCTGATCGTATAACAAAATAATTTCGGAGGAATTGAGACCGACAGCTTCCGCAAAATTCCGCAGGGCACCCTTTAAATATACTTCTCCCGAAAAAGAAGAGAAATCTCCTTCTTCCAGGAGGGACAGGTACCTTTTTTGAATTTTGGTTTCCCTGCTTATCTCATCCAGGCTTTTTCCTTTTTCTTCGCGGGCTTGTCTAAGCAAGTTACCTATTTCCTTCAAGTTTTCCCTCCTATCCCGTATTATGCTTTATTATCCCTATTTTTACCAGACTCAATTCAAAAAAACATACTAGATATCCTCCTTTTAACTGCAGCTTTATACTGCCTATTCTTCCGTTTTCTTCATTTTTTCTTTCAGGCTGTTCAGGGCCTGCTCCTTATTCATTAAAACCTTACGCGGTTTGCTTCCTTCATATTTGCCCACGATACCAATCCGCTCCATATCGTCAATCATTCGGGCAGCCCTTGTATAACCAACTCTGAACCTTCTCTGGATAAGTGATATGGAAGCATGTCCTGTTTGGATGATGAGGTCAACCGCCTCCGGCAGTAGAGGATCGCTTTTTTCTTCTTCGAAATGCTCTTCGCTGGTTTCTTCAGTAAAAAACGATTGCTGATACAGGGGGCTCTCCTGCTGTTTAATATAATCAACCAGTTTAAATATATCTCTTTCGCTTACAAAGGCACCCTGAACCCGTAGAGGCTTATGAAAACCGATAGGATGGTAAAGCATATCGCCCCTTCCCAGCAGCTTTTCAGCCCCTCCCATATCCAGTATGGTACGTGAATCTATTTGCGAAGAAACGGCAAAAGCAATACGCGAGGTTATATTGGCCTTGATTAGCCCTGTGATAATATCTACAGAAGGACGTTGTGTGGCAATAACAAGGTGGATCCCGGCCGCCCTGGACATCTGCGATAACCTGACAATGGAATCTTCTACTTCAGAGGGTGCAACCATCATTAAGTCAGCTAGTTCATCAATAACCACTACAATATAAGGGAGCGGGGCCTCAAACCCGTCGCCATGCTGGTTGTTGCTGCTTTTGACTAGCTCATTGTACCGGCTGATATCCCTTACGCCCTCCTG